>JBAQPI010000104.1:0-11451 GCA_049305635.1 Rhodoglobus sp.
GGCGAAGGCAGCAGCGACCGCCCCCGCCACGGCGAAGGCAGCGACCGCCAAGGCGCCGGCGAAGGCCCCGGCCAAGAAGCCCACGGAGTAGCACGGCCGCCGGCAGGTCGGCGCGCTGCCCGCACGAATCGCGACCCTCGTCATCCTGGTTGTCGAGCTCGTCGGCGTCGATCGCATGGTCGAGACGGATGCGCAGTGGCGTCAGGCGGTCGGCGTCGCCTTCGAGGGGGCCTCGGCCCGCTGGCCAGGCGCATCCTCGACTCGACGCGCTATGTCCAGCCCGACGTCTCAGAGGGTGCCGTTCCTGCTGCGCTCGGGCAAGGCGCTCGGGTCGGCACGGCAGGACATCCTGATCCACTTCAAGGAGGTTGCCGCACCTGCCGACCGGGCTCACCGGGGGACCGCCCCCTCGTGCCTGCGCACCGGCCCCGCCTCGAGCTAGTGTCCTGCGCGCCGAGTTCGCGGTTCAGGAGCCGCTGAACGACTCGCGGGGGCACCACCACGGCCGCGCGGCGTGTCACTCGGCGACTCCTGAACGGCGAAAGGGTCGGCGACTCCTGAACGGCGAGAGGGTCGGCGACTCCTGAACGGCGAAAGGGTCGGCGACTCCTGAACGGCGAGATCGACAGCCGACGAGGGCCTCAACCCACGCGCATGACGTTGGCCGTGAAGGCCGCGAGCCGGGTGGCGAGGCCCTCCGTGCGCTCGGCGAGCAGTTCAGACGGAGAGCGGGTCGCCGTCGCGGGCGGCAGCTGCCGCAGCACGTGCGAGCACGCGAGGTCGTCGCAGATGTAGGTGCCCACCGTGTTGCCGTCGAGCCCGGCCCTGCCGGCCTTCGGGGCGGAGAACATCGTCACGCGGTCGGAGGGCCGTGCGCTTCGGCACAGCGAGCACATCGCGGCGACCCCGGGTGGCGGGGCGGTGGGCGAGGCGCGCAGCACGAGCCCGATCGCCCGCTCGTCGAGCACGTGCACGAGGTAGCCGCGCTGCGGCGCCTGCGCGTCGCGCCAGCCCAGGTACTCCCGCTCGGCCCAGATCACGTCGTGCAGCGGCGGCAGCGGCACCCGCGCTGCGTTCGCTGCCGGGAGGTTCACGAAGCTCGCACGGATCTCGTCGGCGTCGAGCGGTCTCACCCTCTCCACGATAGCGGCGGGCCGCCGCCTACTTCGTGAAGCCGGCCTCCACCATGTCGATCACGCGCTGCGCGGTCGCGTCGACGGCGCAGCGCGGCATGGCCCGCAGCGGTCCGTCGATGACGAGCAGGGCGAAACCGTGCACCGCCGACCAGGCCAGGAACTCGGCGTTCGGCCGTCGCGACGCCGGCATCAGACCGGATGCCACGAGCCCGTCGATCGCGACCGTCAGCAGTTGGAACGGGGCCCTGCCGCCGGGCCCGGCGTTCTCCGTGGAGGTCGCCCGCTCGAGGTCGGAGGGCACGAAGAACGCCGTGCGGAAGAGTCCGGGGTGCTCGACGGCGAAGGCGACGTAGCCGGTGCCGACGGCGCGCAGCCGGGCGCGCGCGACATCCCCTGGACCGTCGTGCGTGATCGCGTCGAAATGCGCGTCGATCGCGGTGGCGAGTCGGGACATCGCCGCGGAGCTGACGGCATCGAGCAGGGCGTCGCGGTCCGCGAAGTGCCGGTAGGCGGCGTTGGGGGAGACGCCAGCCCTGCGGGTGGCCTCGCGCAGCACGACGGCGTCCGGGCCGTTCTCGGCGGCGAGTTCGAGGCCGGCGGTGATGAGGGCCTGCCGGAGGTTGCCGTGATGGTAGCGCCGGCGCGCGGCGACTTCCGAGACGGTCATGCTGCTCCTCTGGACGATGATCACATCCTATGCCAGTGTTGACAGCGTGAACATGAAGCGTCCGGCGGAGAAGGGAACGACGATGTTCGAGGATTCGGCGGCATTCAGCTCGATGTCGAGCAACGACACGGAGGCCTCGAAGCGCTTCTACCGTGACGTGCTCGGCCTGGAGGTCAGGGACGAGGAGATGGGCGGGCTCATCTCCGTGCAGCTGCCGAAGGGCGGCACCGTGCTCATCTATCCCAAGGACGACCACGTTCCGGCCACGTTCACGGTGCTGAACTTCCCGGTCGAGGACATCGACGCGACGGTCGACGCCCTCATCGCGAAGGGCGTCGTGTTCGAGCAGTACGGCCCCGACCTGCACCAGGACGCGAAAGGCGTCATGCGCGGCATTCAGGCCGGAATGGGCTCCGACCAGGCCTGGTTCACCGACCCGGCGGGCAACATCCTCTCCGTGCTCACGACCTGAGCGCCGTTGCGCCCGCCCGCGCCCGCTCCCATCATGCGCCACGCCAGCACGGCGCCCCTCGCCATTGCCCTGTCCCCCGCATCGGCGCTTCGCTGCAGCGGGCGCTCTTCGAACGTTCCCACAGTGAAGGACGTTGTCTTCACAAGACCTACGGCGAGGCCTATGACGTGCTCGTCAAGCACGGCAAGGGGCTATCGGGAGAGGGCGACTATCCGAGCAGGTCGACGGCGAGCCCGACCCTAGCCAAGTATGTTGGCGAAGTCACTGACCCCACGCTCACACATGCCGCGTCCAACGTTCTCCCACCTGGCGTGAAGGAGCGTCTGCGACGATTCCCATCATGTCCCGCGCGCGCTCCCTCACCAGCGTGATCGCGGCGCTCTACTTCGGGGCGCTGGTCGGGCTCGCGTTCGTGCCGGGGTCGGCGGCGAACCGTGCCTCGGCGCTGTGGCCGTTCCTGCTGTTCGTGCCCGTCGGCATCCTGCTGGTGCTGCTGCTCGGCACGCGCCGCTGGTGGTCTGCCCTCGGCTTCGGCGTGCTCGGTGCGGCGTGGCTGGAGGCGGCCCAGACGATCTGGATGCCGGTCGGCTACGCCGACGCCTGGGACGTCGTCTGGGCCTCGACAGGGGTCGCCATCGGGGTCTCCGGCATCGTGCTCGGGGTGCGGATGCAGCGCCGATCGATGCGTTCACATGGGGCTCCCAGCATCGTCGCGCAGGGTGGTACCAGGGAGATCCCCAGGGCCGAGTGAGCCTCCGGTGCGTGTCGCACCACCGGATAGCAGCCACCCGGTACCCGCTGAGCACCCGCCCTAGGGGTGCCTGAACCTGACCGTGTCGCGCCGATGCTGCGCGATGTGCGCCTCGTGCGCGAAATCCGAAAGTTCCACTGTGCTCCGTCGTTCCACCGCTACGCCCCCGCCTGCCCGCCCCACGATCACGCACCACCTCGGCGTGCTCAACGCCAATCGCGGCCTCCTCGCCTTCGGCGCTCTCGCGGCGCTCGCCGCCTTCACCGGACTGCCCGCCGCCGCGGCCGCTCTCGCACCCGCACCGCCCGTGATGGCGGTGGGGCAGACCCTCGAGGTGCCCTCGTACGCCCGGCAGCCGATCGTCGAGCGGGACGCCTTCGGCATCACGACCTACAGCGTCGTGCAATGGCCGGTGGCGACCGGCACCGAGATCACGAGCACCTTCGGCTACCGCTATTGCGACGGCTGCTCGACCGATCACCTCGGCATCGACTTCACCCCGGGGGCGGGCACCCCCGTGCCGGTCGTCGCGGACGGCGTGGTGGTCGAGGCCGCCTACGAGGGCGTCTACGGCGTGCACGTGATCGTGGAGCACGTGATCAACGGCCAGACCGTGCGCACCCTCTACGCGCACCTGCAGGACGGCTCGATGGCCGTCGCCGTGGGTCAGGCGGTGGCGCGCGGCACGATCCTCGGCGCCGTCGGCAGCACGGGGCAGTCGACGGGCGCGCACCTGCACTTCGGGGTCATCATCGGAGAGGACTTCATCGACCCGTATCCGTGGCTGCTCGCCAACGTGAACATCTAGCTCGTTCACGGCATCCGTCGAGCTGCGATTCCTAGCGTGGTGGCCGTGAGAACCGAGTATGGTCGGCAGCTCGCTGCTGGGCCCCGTCGCCGGGTACGTGATTCGGTGGTGGCGGCTTCGACTTCTCGCCGAGTCGGCGGGCTCGTTGGCCCTCAGCCACGGGCGCGATGGGCGCCGTCGACCATCGCGACCGCGACATCCCACGACAACGACTGACCGACCTCGACGGCGCGACCGAGGTCGGAGCCGTGCAGGGCGACATAGACGTTGCCGACGCGTTCGACGAAGCCCATGGTGTGGGTCGTCGAGAGCACGCAGTAGAGATCCTCGCGCAGCAGCGCGATCGAGGGCTCCTCGGGCAGACTTCGCTCGATCCGCCCTCGTCGCAGGTCGACCCGACTCAACGCTGATACCGACATGCACGCCTCCCCAGGAACGCATCCCCTGAACAGGGGTAGAACTATCTCACCACCACGAGCCCGCGAAGGGAAGAGCTTGACAGCGCCGATCCGGCGTGGTGGGCCACAATGGCCTCATGAGTTCCGTTCGCAGCCGAACCGTCGCCTGGGATGACCCCGCGACCGGCCCCAGCCTGGCCCCCACCCTCACCGGCCTCGAGTTCATGCGCGGCTTCATCGAGGGCACGATCCCGATGCTGCCCATGGGCCGGCTCATGAACATGGACATCCGCAGCGTCGACACCGGCACCGTGGTCTTCACGGCCACGCCGGACGAGTCGCACTACAACCCGCTCGGCATCGTGCACGGCGGCTTCGCGTGCACGATCCTCGACACGGTCCTCGGCTGCGCCGCGCACACGACGCTCCCGCTGGGCTTCGGTTACACCTCGCTCGAGCTCAAGGTGAGCTACCTGCGACCGCTCACTCGGGACTCCGGCGAGGTCACGGCGACCGGCCGCGTGGTCAAGCCCGGGCGGCGCGTGGCCTTCTCCGAGGGGGAGCTGGTGGATGCCGCGGGCAACGTCATCGCGACCGCGACGAGCACCCTCCTGGTCTTCCCGCTCGCATCCGGGGGTTAGCCAGATGGCGGCCTCGGCGCCGCGGTCGCGTCATCGCCGGCGGGACCCTCGGGTAGGTTGAGGGATATGGCCCCCCTGCCGACCGTGTCGATCGTCATTCCCGCCTACAACGAGGAGGCCACGATTGCCGCCTGCGTGCTCGCGGCAATCGACCAGACGGTGCCCGCCAACGAGATCATCGTCGTCGACAACCGATCGACGGATGGCACGACCGCCGCCGTCCGCGTGCTGCAGGCCGCGCATCCCGACGCCCCCATCATCCTGTTCAGCCAGGATGCCGCCCAGGGCCTCATCCCCACGCGCAACTTCGGGCTCGATCGTGCCCAGTCGGAGGTGGTCGGACGCATCGACGCCGACTCCGTGCTCGAGCCAACCTGGGTGGAGGAGGTGCAGCGGGCCTTCGCCGACCCCGAGGTCGCCGCCTGCACCGGCCCGGTGATCTACTACGACATGCCGCTGCGCCGCTGGGGGCACAAGACGGACGACCGGCTGCGCCGCACCCTGATCAAGATCACCCGCGACTACCACCTGCTGTTCGGCAGCAACATGGCCCTGCGCGCCTCGGCCTGGCGGCAGATCCGCGACGAGGTCTGCCTCGACAGCGCGGACGAGCTGCACGAGGACGTGGACATCTCCATCCACCTGCACGAGCACAGACTCAAGATCGCCTACTCGCGCGGCATGGTCACCGGGATGTCGGCGCGCCGGCTCGACGACTCGCCGCGCGAGTTCTACAGCTACGTGATGCGCTTCGAGCGCACCTACCAGCGGCACAAGGTGCGCAGCCTCGCCCTGCGCGCGCCCATGGCGGTGTTCCTCTCGGCCTACCCGGCGCTCAAGGCGATGCGCACCAACGAACTGCGAAAGACGGCGAACGCGGGGGACTGAGGTTCAGGCGAGCACGAGTCGCAGGCTCGTGTCGTCGCACTCGATCGTGCCCTGTTCGCGGCCCGTGCGCAGCAGCGAACCGGTCGGGCGGTGCGGATCGGTGGAGACGACAACGCGTCCCGAGGCGTTGACGACCGTGGCCTGGCCCCTGATGGAGCGCACGTGGGGCAGCAGCGCGCGCTCGATGTCGTTGACGTAGAGGTCCGCCCCGACGACGCCGATCAGCTCGGCGCCGTGCCTGACGGGCATCGTGAGGGTGAGGGTGTAGTCGTCGGTGCAGAGGTAGTCGACGTAGGGGCCGGTGATGTGCGGCTCGCCCGTCGTCGTCGGCACGCGCCACCACTCGAGCGCCGTGTAGTCCCGGAAGCTTTCGGATGCGGGGTCCTCCACCGCCCGCAGCCGACGCACGGTCGGATCCGCCGAGCCGACCCCGAAGGTGTTGGCGTGGCCGAGCCACCACGCCAGATGCCACTCGGCGTCGTCGAGGAAGCCGGGCCGTGCGACGAAGCCGGCCCCGATGATGAGCGCGCCCTCGCCGGAGAGGCTCGGCACCACGAGCGTCTCGACCAGGTCGTCGATGCGCCGCCGGTCGATCGCACCATCGCGCGCGGCGACCTCCGCCTCGATCACGGCACACCAGGCCTCGATCTGCGCGAAGACCACGCGGAACGTCGAGCCCACGGCGATGACGCAGTCCCTCACGGTGGAATCGAGCACATCCGGCATGTGGTCAGTCCTTAACCTCGAGGTCGGTCTTCGCTTCGAGCAGCCACTCTATGGCTTCGGCGATGTGCTCGACAGTGCGGCGTCGCGCGAGTTCGCCGTCGTTGCCCTCGATCGCCCGCACCACCTCGCGGTGGTGATCGCGACTGCGCTCGCGGTGCTGCTGCTCGCGCAGGCACCACCACAGCAGGGGCGCGAACTCCGCCTGCAGCCGCAGTTCCTCGCGCACGAGCCGCGCCGACTGCGAGAGCGCGGCGATCTCCAGCCGGAAGGTGCCCTCGCCCCGCCGGGTGGCGGCTTCGGCAGCCACGTCGACCGTGTCGATCGTCTCGTGCAGGTGCTCGATGTCCTCGGGGGTGGCCCGGTCGGCCGCGAGCTCGGCCGCCATCGCCGCGATGGCCGTGTAGTACACGCCCATGTCCCGCAGTTCCACGCGCGAGAGCGCCACGACCCGTCGGCCGATGCTGCCTGCCCGTGAGTTGGCGGAGGTCACGAAGCTGCCGCCGTCGCGCCCGCGACGGGTCTCCACGAGCCCGCGCTCGCGCAGTACCTCGAGCGCCTCGCGCGTCGTGACGGTCGCGACCCCGAACTGACGGGCCATCTCGCTCTCGCTCGGCAGTCGTTCGCCATGCGTGAGCAGGCCGAGCTCGATCGCGTCCGTCAGCCGCTGGGCGACGAGTTCGGCCCGGCCGCCGCCCGCGAGCGGTGCGAAGACGGCGGCGCGTGCGGCGCTCATCGAGCGGATGGACTGGGGCATGGTCCTGCCTGGGTCGTGGGCTTCGTGACACGACCGTAACATTTCGGAGACGCGGAAGACATCTGGATCCATATGATTTGTCTCAAGGAGGAAACGTGACGGCTGCGGCGCCCGCGATCCGGCTCACCGGACTGACGAAGACCTTCGGCACCGTGCGTGCCGTCGACGAGCTCGATCTGGACATCGCCGAGGGGGAGTTCTTCTCCATGCTCGGCCCCTCCGGCTCCGGCAAGACCACCGTGCTGCGGCTCATCGCCGGCTTCGAGCTGCCCACCGCCGGCACGATCTCGCTGCTGGGGCAGGACGTCACCGGCCGCGCCCCCTTCGACCGCGATGTCAACACGGTGTTCCAGGACTACGCGCTGTTCCCGCACATGACCGTGCTCGAGAACGTCGCATACGGCCTGCGGGTGCGGGGCATGGGCAGGAAGGAGCGCGGCGAGCGCGCGGAGGCGGCGCTGGCATCCGTCGCCCTGCCCGGCTACGGCTCGCGCAAGCCGGCCCAGCTCTCCGGCGGCCAGCGGCAGCGCGTCGCGCTCGCGCGGGCCACGGTCGTGCAGCCCAAGGTGCTGCTGCTCGATGAGCCCCTCGGCGCCCTCGACCTCAAGCTGCGCGAGCAGATGCAGGTCGAACTCAAAGACCTGCAGCGCTCGCTCGGCATCACCTTCATCTTCGTCACCCACGACCAGGAGGAGGCGCTGACGCTGAGCGACCGCATCGCGGTCTTCAACGAGGGCCGCATCGAGCAGCTCGGCACCCCCTCCGAGATCTACGAGTCCCCGGCCTCCCCGTTCGTCGCCTCCTTCGTCGGCACCTCCAACATCTTCGACGCCGGGCAGTCGGAGCGGATGCTGGGCCGGCCGGGCACGAATTCGATCCGCCCCGAGAAGATCACCGTGCACCCCGCCTCCGCCCGACCCGCCGCGGGAACCGTCTCCCTGACCGGCACGATCGCCGAGGTCATCTACCTCGGCACGAGCACCCGCCTGCTCGTCGAGCTCGCCGACGGCAAGCGGC
Source organism: Rhodoglobus sp. (assembly GCA_049305635.1). GTDB lineage: Bacteria > Actinomycetota > Actinomycetes > Actinomycetales > Microbacteriaceae > Rhodoglobus. The sequence continues at coordinate 8,259 of JBAQPI010000104.1, forward strand.
TGACCGTGCTCGAGCAGAACGTCTCCGCCCGCTCCACCGACGACCGCCGCGGTGAACAGGTCATGGCCAGGTTCGCGGCGAGCGATCTCGTCGCGCTCGAGCCCGCACTCGCCTGACACCCATCCATCCACCCAAGAGAACGGAGCACGCAATGCGCACCACAGCCCCACGGAGGTCGGCGATCTTCGCCGGCCTCGCGATCACCTCGGTCGCACTCCTCGCGGCCTGCACGACGACCCCGCCGAGCGACGGCGGCGACGCCGGCGAACTCGAGGGTGCCGTCTCGATCCTCGCCTGGCCCGGTTACGTCGAAGACGGCAGCAACGATCCTGCCGTCGACTGGGTGAGCGCCTTCGAGGAGCAGACCGGCTGCGAGGTCACCAGCCAGTCGTACGGCACCTCCGACGAGGCGTTCAGCCTCATGAAGACCGGCGAGTTCGACGTCGTCGCGGCCTCGGGGGACGCGAGCCTGCGCCTCGTGGCCGCCGGGGATGTCGCGGCGGTCGACACCGGCCGCCTCGAGAACTACGACGGCATCTTCGACTTCCTCAAGATGCAGTCCTGGAACAGCGTGGACGGCGTGAGCTACGGCATCCCGCATGGCTACGGCGCCAACCTGTTGATGTACAACACGGAGGTCTTCCCCGAGGCTCCCACCTCGTGGGGCGTCGTCTTCGACGACGCCGCCGCCAACTCCGGCAGCGTGACCGCCTACGACTCGCCGATCTACATCGCCGACGCCGCGGTCTACCTCATGGCGCACAACCCGGAGCTCGGCATCGAGAACCCGTACGCGCTCGACGAGACCCAGCTCGCCGCCGCGGTGGACCTGCTGAAGGCCCAGCGCGAGCACATCGGCGAGTACTGGAGCGACTACCTCAAGGAGATCCAGGCCTTCGAGACCGGCGACTCCGTCGTCGGCACCACCTGGCAGGTCATCCAGAACTCGATCACGACCGGCAACACCGAGGTCGTGCTGCCCGAGGAGGGTGCGACCGGCTGGTCTGACACCTGGATGATCGCCTCCGAGGCGGCGCACCCGAACTGCGCGTACGCGTGGCTCGACTACATCGCCAGCCCCGAGGCGAACGCGCAGGCGACCGCCTACTTCGGCGAGGCTCCGTCGAGCCTGGCCGCGTGCGACTTCCGTGAGGACTGCGAGGCCTTCCACGCCGGTGACGAGGAGTACGCCGCGCAGATCTGGTACTGGTCCACGCCGATCGCGGAGTGCCTCGACGGGCGCACCGACGTGGAGTGCACCGACTACTCCGCATGGACGGCCGCCTGGTCGGAGATCAAGGGCTAAGTGACCGCCACCCCAACGATCGAGCGCTAAGTGACCGCCACCCCAACGATCGAGCGCGCCGTGGTCCCCCGACCCCGGGAGACCACGGCGCGCAAGATCTCGGTGTTCCTGAGCCGGCACGCGCGGGTGCGGCTCGGCTTCCTGCTGTCAGCGCCGCTCGCGTGGCTCGGACTGGTCTACATCGCCGCGCTCGCCGCGCTGCTCGTCACCGCGTTCTGGACGGTCGACAGCTTCACCGGCGAGATCTCAACCGAGTGGAACCTCGACAACATCGTCACGGTGCTCACCGGCTCGCTCTACCAGGCGGTCACCCTGCGCACCGTCGGCGTCGCGGCCCTCGTCACCGTCGTCGACATCCTCATCGCGCTGCCGATCGCCTTCTTCATGGCCAAGGTCGCCGGCCCCCGGCTCGAGCGCATCCTCGTCATCGCCGTGCTCATGCCGCTGTGGGCGAGCTATCTCGTCAAGGCCTACGCGTGGCGCTCCGTGCTCTCGCAGGGCGGCATCCTGGAATGGATGCTCGAACCGTTCGGCGGGGAATCCCCCGGGTACGGGCTGCCGGCCACGATCCTGACGCTGGCCTACCTGTGGCTGCCCTACGTCATCCTGCCCATCTACGCCGGACTCGAGCGCGTGCCCGACTCGCTGCTCGAGGCCTCGAGCGACCTCGGCGCGAAGACCGGCCGCACGCTCGTCTCGGTCGTGCTGCCGATGCTGTGGCCCGCGATCATCGCCGGCTCGATCTTCAGCTTCTCGCTCTCGCTCGGCGACTACATCACGGTGAACATCGTGGGCGGCGCCAACCAGCTGCTGGGCAACCTCGTCTACACGAACGTCGGGGCGGCGAACAACCTGCCGCTCGCCGCCGCGATCGCGCTCATCCCGATCGCCATCATGATCGTCTACCTGACCGCCGCCCGCCGCACCGGTGCGCTCGAGAACCTGTGAGGCCCGGATGCGACTGAGCCGCCCCGCGCGCGCCGTCCTGGGCGCGATCACCGTGCTCATCCTCGCGGTCGTCTACCTGCCGCTCGCGGTGGTGTTCGTCAACTCGTTCAGCACGAGCTCGAACCTCACCTGGCCTCCGCCGGGCTTCACGCTCGACTGGTGGGCGAAGGCCTTCCAGAACCAGGGCGCGCTGGAGGCGATCGGCACGAGTGTGCAGATCGCACTGCTGGCCACGGCGATCTCGCTCGTGCTCGGCACGCTCGTCTCGCTCGCGCTGCAGCGTCACCGCTTCTTCGGCCGGGATGCCGTGAGCCTGCTCGTGATCCTGCCGATCGCCCTGCCCGGCATCGTCACGGGCATCGCGCTCAACAACGTGTTCCGCACGGTGCTGGATGTGCGGCTCGGCCTCATGACGATCGTCGTCGCGCACGCCACATTCTGCATCGTGACCGTGTTCAACAACGTCATCGCGCGGCTGCGACGCATGGGCACCTCGCTCGAGGAGGCCTCCGCCGACCTCGGCGCTGGCGTGTGGACGACGTTCCGGCTGGTCACCTTTCCGCAGCTGCGTTCGGCCCTGCTCGCGGGCGGCCTGCTCGCCTTCGCCCTGAGCTTCGACGAGATCATCGTCACGACGTTCACGACCGGCTCCGGAGTCACGACCCTGCCGATCTGGATCCTGGAGAACCTGTTCCGGCCCAACCAGGCACCGGTCGTCAACGTCATCGCCGTCGTGCTCGTCGCGATCTCCGTCGTGCCGATCTACTTCGCCCAGCGCCTCGCGGGGGCGGAGCAGCTGCAGAAGTAGGGTTCTTCTTGCCCGGTCCTTCCCCGGTTTCGTTCGGGAGGAGTTCGTGGGGACGGTGTGGCTCGTGTTGCGTGCGGGATCACACCGGCCGCGGCATCCACTCCACCCCCACGAACTCCTCCCGAATGCGC
>JBAQPI010000105.1:0-3812 GCA_049305635.1 Rhodoglobus sp.
GCACGGCCAGTGTGGTCGCGGTGTCGTCGGCGCCGACCACGACGAGTCGCACCGAGTCCTGGGCGAGCGCGAGCACGAGGAACGTGCCCGTGGCATGCACCGCTGCGAGCAGAGGCGTCAGGTGGAATCGGTCCGAGACGTGCGCGGATGCCCGGACGCCGACCGGTAGCGGGTGTGCGACCAACCGGGTGGGACTCACGAGCACGACGAGGCCGTGCCACTGGTGCCGCCAGGCGGCCGGGTCCTCGAGCAGGCCGGTGACCGCGACCACGATCGGCCCGGTCACCGACTCGTCGGCGCCGGCGGCCTCGAGTTGGCCGACGGCCTCCCGCAGGCGGTCCTTCAACTCGATGCGGGCAAGGTCGGACTTGGCGCCCTGCGGGCTCGCGGGCACGTAGAGCGAGACGCAACCCGATTCCCGGATCCGTGCGAGTGCCTCGACGCTCTCCGGATCCAGTCCCTTCAGCCACTGCGGCGGCGTCGTCGGCATCAGCACTCCTCTGCATCGGAGCTTGGACCTGCGAACTCCTTCTATCGAGCGTAGGTCGGCCGGCACGATCCGAACAGGGCACTTGGTCCCGCGAGCTCACACCGATGACTCACCCGAGCGAGGGGTCCCAGGCGAGAGCCTTGTCGCGGCCGGCCTCCTTGGCTCGCCCGAGCGCGCGGTCAGCACGGGCGATCGTCTCTTCCACCGGCACATCCGGATCGAGGAGCGCGAAGCCGAAGGATGACGTGACCGGCAACTCGCGGCCGTTGTCCAGGACGATGGGCGTGGCCGAGATCGAGTTTCGGAGCCGTTCCAGGAGCGCGTTGCCGGATTCGAGGTCCACGTCGGGCGCTAAAAGGAGGAACTCCTCGCCCCCGTAGCGGAAGAATCTGTCGTAGGGCCGCAAGCCGGACATCACCCGGCGCGCGGCCTCGGCGAGCACCGCGTCTCCCGCCTGGTGTCCGTGCTCGTCGTTGACGGCCTTGAACCTGTCGAGGTCCATCATCGCGACCACGCAGGAACGAAGATCCCGCTTGATGAGCTCCTGTTGCGCGCGAAGCTCGGTGAGCATCCCAACCCGGCTCGAGGCTCCGGTGAGAGGATCCAGGTTCGTCAAGCCCTCGCCGAGTTCGTGTCTGAGGCTGCGGATCTCCTCGCGCATGCGCGTGGCGGCGTTGTCGAATCTCTCGTAAACCGACACATCGATCGGTGCGTTGGCGGTCGACAACTCCAACATGTGAGCCGCGACGCCGTGCATCAGTTCGTGATCGGTGGCGAGCGCGACGAATCCGGGATGTTCGCTCAGATTTTCGTTCTGCTGGGTGTAATACCACTGACCGAAAGGGCAGTTCCGGTGCGGACTCTCCGACACGTCTCGCTGGTCGGGAGGCAATCGGCAGATGAGCGTGCTGAGCAGGCTCTTGATCCACTGGTCATGCCGATAGAGCGACTGGTCCAGCGCGGTGAGCGTCGCGGCCATCTCCTCTCTCGTCATGTTTCTGGTGAAGGGCATCGGAGTCGCTCTCGATCGTGATGGCAGTTCCATTTGGCGCGGCGAGCCAAGGGGCAGAGTTGGATGCTATTCGGGTTCGACACCGCGCGCCATGCCTGGCGCCGCCCGAACCGCTGTCAGTGCGCCTGCCTAAGCTACAGGCATGGAGCCAACACGTTCGGTGCGCCCTTTCGAGGTCGTGAGCGAGTACGTTCCGTCCGGCGATCAGCCGCAGGCCATCAAGGAGCTCGCCCAGCGCATCAACGCCGGTGAGACGGATGTCGTGCTGCTCGGTGCGACCGGCACCGGCAAGTCCGCGACCACGGCCTGGCTCATCGAGCAGGTGCAGCGCCCGACGCTCGTGCTCTCGCACAACAAGACCCTCGCGGCCCAGCTCGCGAACGAGTTCCGCGACCTCATGCCCAACAACGCGGTGGAGTACTTCGTCAGCTACTACGACTACTACCAGCCCGAGGCGTACGTGCCGCAGACGGACACCTTCATCGAGAAGGACTCCTCGATCAACGCGGAGGTCGAACGGCTGCGGCACTCCACGACCAACGCACTGCTGAGCCGGCGTGACGTCGTCGTCGTCTCGACGGTCTCCTGCATCTACGGCCTCGGCGCCGCGGAGTCCTACCTCGAGGCCATGATCGCGCTGCAGGTGGGCATGCGCATCGACCGGGAGGCGCTCATCCGTCGCTTCGTAGAGATGCAGTACAAGCGCAACGACTACGACTTCTCCCGCGGCGGCTTCCGGGTGCGCGGCGATACGATCGAGATCATCCCGGTGTATGAGGAGCTCGCGATCCGCATCGAGATGTTCGGCGACGAGATCGAGGCCCTCTACGCGCTGCACCCGCTCACCGGCGACGTCGTGCGGCAGATGGATGCCGTCTCCGTGTTCCCCGGCACCCACTACGCCGCGAGCCCGCAGACCATCCAGCGTGCGATCGTCTCCATCCAGCAGGAGCTCGCCGAGCGTTTGCAGGAGCTCGAGCGCCAAGGCAAGCTCCTCGAGGCGCAGCGGCTGCGCATGCGCACGACGTTCGACATCGAGATGATGCAGCAGATCGGCTTCTGCAACGGCATCGAGAACTACTCCCGGCACATGGACGGCCGCGAGCCGGGGGAGGCGCCGCACTGCCTGCTGGATTACTTCCCCGAGGACTTCCTCGTCGTCATCGACGAGTCCCATGTCACGGTGCCGCAGATCGGGGCCATGTACGAAGGGGATGCCTCGCGCAAACGCACCCTCGTCGAGCACGGTTTCCGGCTGCCGAGCGCCCTCGACAACCGCCCGCTCAAGTGGGAGGAGTTCCTCGAGCGCACCGGCCAGAAGGTCTACCTCTCGGCGACCCCCGGCCGGTACGAGCTGGGCATCACGGACTCGGTGGTGGAGCAGGTGATCCGCCCGACCGGCCTCGTCGACCCCGCGATCGTGGTCAAGCCCTCCAAGGGGCAGATCGACGACCTGCTCGAGCAGATCCGCATCCGGGCGGAGAGGAACGAGCGCGTGCTCGTCACGACCCTCACCAAGAAGATGGCGGAAGAGCTCACCGAGTTCCTCGGGGAGCACGGCGTGCGCGTGCGGTACCTGCACGCCGATGTCGACACCCTGCGACGCGTCGAGCTGCTCACCGAGCTGCGGCAGGGCGTCTACGACGTGCTGGTGGGCATCAACCTGCTGCGCGAGGGACTCGACCTGCCCGAGGTCTCGCTCGTGGCGATCCTCGACGCCGACAAGGAGGGCTTCCTGCGCTCGGGCACCTCCCTCATCCAGACGATCGGGCGTGCCGCGCGCAACGTCTCCGGCGAGGTGCACATGTACGCGGACGTCATCACGGACTCGATGGCCGCCGCCATCGAGGAGACCGATCGTCGCCGTGAGAAGCAGGTCGCCTACAACACCGAACGCGGCATCGACCCGCAGCCCTTGCGCAAGAAGATCGCCGACATCACCGACCAGCTCATGCGCGAGGCCGCGAACACCGCGGAGCTGCTCGACGGGCGCAAGGGCAAGCGCGCGCCGACCCCCAACCTCAAGCGGGAGGGACTCGCCGCGGAGGGCGGCGCGAACCTCGCGGAGATCATCGCCGATCTCAACGGCCAGATGCTGCAGGCCGCAGCCGAACTCAAATTCGAGCTCGCCGCCCGCCTGCGGGACGAGGTCTCCGACCTCAAGAAGGAGCTGCGGCAGATGGAGCAGGCGGGGCACCTGCGCTGACCGGCCCGTGGCACGCCGACGTTCCGGCGGTGACCTCCGTGCCCGTGCTCAGCAGAGACGCCCGGGTCAGGGAGACGTACGCCCGGCTCGGCGCTGCGGTGACC
>JBAQPI010000106.1:0-5854 GCA_049305635.1 Rhodoglobus sp.
AGGTTGTCACGGAAGTCGCAGGCCTGCTTCGTGCATCCCTCGGTCATCGCCTCTGGGTAGAAGTACAGGATCACCTTCTGCCCGCGCAGGCTCTCCAGCGAGACCGACGCGCCGTCCTGATCGGTCAGGGTGAACGCGGGTGCCGGCTGGCCGGCCTCGAGTCGCTCGGTCATGGTCTCCTCCAGTGCTCTGCTGTCATGCTAATCTTGTTCGTCGGCCCGGATGTTCTCGGATGGGCCGCGCGCACCTCTAGCTCAATTGGCAGAGCAACTGACTCTTAATCAGTGGGTTCCGGGTTCAAGTCCCGGGGGGTGTACCGAAAGCCTCAGCCGTCCCAGCGCTTGATCAGCGCCGCGAGCGCCTGCCCGCCGCCGATGCACATCGTGACGATGCCGTACTCGAGGCCGCGGCGCTTGAGGTCCTTCGCGGCGCGCACCGTGAGGATCGCGCCGGTCGCCCCCACCGGGTGCCCGAGTGCGATCGCGCCGCCGTATGGGTTCACCTGGGCGGGATCCAGGCCCACGTCGCGGATCACCGCGTGCGCCTGCGAGGCGAAGGCCTCGTTGAGCTCGATCGTCCCGATGTCGCTCGGGGTCATCCCGGTGTTCTTGAACAGCTTGCGCAGGGCGAGCGTGGGGGCGTAGCCCATGAGTTCGGGCTCCATCGCCGCGGTGGCGACATGCTCGATGGTCGCAAGGCCGGCGAGGCCCCGCTCCTTCGCGCGCGAGGCCTTCATGAGGATGACGGCCGCGGCGCCGTCGTTGACGCCGGACGAGTTGCCGGCCGTGACCGAGCCGCCCTCCTGGAAGGCGGGCTTGAGCGAGGAGAGCGTCTCGAGCGTCGTGTCGGCGCGCGGGTGCTCGTCGACCTCGAAGGTGAAGGGCTTGCGACCGCCGACCTCGACCGGCACGATCTCCTCGGCGAAGGCCGCGAGCGCCTCGGGGGTCGCCGCCCGCCGCTGGCTCTCGAGGGCGAAGGCGTCCTGCTCCTCGCGGGAGACGCCGTACTTCGCGGCGACGTTCTCGGCCGTCACGCCCATGTGCTTATTGCTGAACGGGTCGGTGAGAATCGCGATCGTGCCGTCGACGAGGGTGCGGTTGCCGAGCCGCGGGTTGTCCCGGGCGTCGAAGTCGAGGAACGGCATGCGCGACATCGACTCGTTGCCCCCGGCGAGCACCACGTCGACCCCGCCCCACAGCAGTTCCTGCGCGCCCGACCAGATGGCCTGCAGGCCGCTGCCGCACAGGCGGTTGACCGTGAACGCGGGCGTGTTGTTGTCCAGTCCTGCGGCGAGGGCGACGGCGCGCGCGTTGTAGGCGTCGGGCCCGACCTGGCCGATGATGCCCATGATGACCTCGCCGATCTCGGCCGGGTCGACGCCGCTGCGCGCGATCGCACCCTTGGCGGCGATCGCGCCGAGCTCGTGGGCCGGCACCGTCTTGAGGCTGCCGCCGTAGCGACCGACCGCGGTGCGGGCTCCGTCGACGATGAGGATGGATTCTGCGGACAACGGTGTCTCCTTGGGTTGCCGTGGGTGATCGGGCTTCGTAGCGTGGCGGCCGACCCTTCTGACGATACCCTGATGGCGTGGTCGACGACACACTCGGACCCTGGGCCAAATCCTTCCCGCCGTCGAGCTGGGGGATGACGCCGCGCGAGTTCCTCGACACGAACCCGCACCGCTCCGCCTTCGCCACCCCCCTGATGACCATCGACCGCTCGGCGACGCGCCACAACGTCGCGCTCATGGCGGACTGGCTCACCGCCCGCGGCCTCGAGATCGCCCCGCACGGCAAGACGACGATGGCGCCCGCATTGTGGCGCGAGCTGCTCGACGCGGGCGCGTGGGGCATCACGCTCGCGACCGCCTGGCAGGTGCAGGTCGCGCGCGCGAACGGCATCGAGCGCGTGCTGCTGGCCAACCAGCTCATCGACCCCGTCGCGCTGCGCTGGCTCGCCGCCGAACTCGCCGACCCCGGGTTCGGGTTCGCGTGCTGGGTGGACGGCGTGGACACGGTGGCGGCGATGCGGTCCGCGCTCGCGGGGGTGCCGCTGCCCCGGCCGATCGACGTGGTGGTCGAGCTCGGCGGCGCAGGGGGGCGCACGGGCGCGCGCTCGGTCGAGGTGGCGGAGGCCGTGGCATCCGCGGTCCAGGCGGCGCCGGAGCTGCGGCTGGTCGGGGTCGGCGGCTATGAGGGATCGTACGGGGACACCCGCGGCCTCGAGCACATCGCGGCGATCGAGCGCTACCTCGTCGAGCTCGTGACCCTGCACGACCGGCTCGCCTTCGAGGCCACCCCGGTCGTCACGGCGGGCGGCAGCGCGTACTTCGACCTCGTCGCGGACGCACTCGGCCCGCTCGTGGGGCGCGCGAGCGTGATCCTGCGCTCGGGCGCGTACCAGCTGCACGACGAGGGCTTCTACCGCGGCATCACGCCGCTGTCCGGGCTGCGCTCGGCGATCCATGGCTGGGCACGCGTGCTCTCCCGGCCCGAGCCCGGGCTCGCGATCCTCGACGGCGGCAAGCGCGACCTCCCCTACGACCTCGGCCTGCCGACCACGCCGGCCGGGGAGGTGTTCAAGGTCAACGACCAGCACGCCTACCTGCGCGGCGAACCGGAACTCGGGCGGGTGCTGCGGCTCGGGTTGTCGCACCCGTGCACGGCCTTCGACAAGTGGCGGCTCATCCCCGTGGTCGAGGACGCCGACGTCGAGGACCCGCTCGTCGTCGACCTGGTCGCCACCTGGTTCTAGCCGCCGAACCTCGGGCACCGACAGTGAAGGCGGCGACCGCTCGCGCGGCCACCGCCTTCACGCCCGGCCCTACTTCTTGGGGGCCGGCTTCTTCGCGGGAGCCTTCTTCGCAGCGGGCTCCTCGAAGACCTCGGCCTCCATGGCGTCGTACCCTTCCTTCTGCGGGTCGCCGTGCAGGCCGCCCGAGAGCGCGTACTCCTCCTCGGGGGAGAGCACGAGGCGGTGGCGACCCCACAGGGCGAAGATGATGAGCATCACGAGGTAGACCGCGATGATCGCCAGGATCGCGGGTCGGGCGGGCTCGTTGATGAAGAACCCGAAGAAGATCGCGATGGAGAACACTCCGGCGATCACGGCGCCGGGGATGCCCCAGGGGCTCTTGTACGGGCGATCGGCGGTCGGGTACTTCTTGCGGAGGATCACGAACGAGATCATCTGCAGGGCGTAGGCGATCACCGCGCCCCAGATCGCGATGTTGAGCACGATGGCCCCGGCAACGCCCCCGGTGCCGCCGAGCGCGTCGACGAGCAGCAGGGCGACGAAGCCGATGACCGCGCCGACGAAGAGAGCGATCGCAGGGGTCTCGCGCTTGCCGGTGAGGGAGAGGAACTTCGGGTCGTACCCGGCGCGCGAGAGGGAGTACATGTTGCGCCCGTAGGCGAACATGATGCCCTGCAGCGAGGCGAGCAGCCCGATCAGGGCGAAGAGTGCGAGCGCCGCCGCGGCCTGGTCCCCGACGATCGCCCGGAAGCCATCGAGCAGCGGCTCCCCGGCCAGGCGGATCCCTTCGGCCCCGACGACGCCGGTGTTGAGCACGAGCACGAGGATTCCCGTGACGATGAGGGTTGTGCGGGCGATGAGGCCGGCACGCGGGATGTCACGCACGGGATTGGTGGACTCCTCGGCGGCCAGCGGCAACTCCTCGATGCCGAGGAAGAACCACATCGCGTAGGGCAGCGCGAACAGGATCGGGACGATGCCGTACGGCAGGAAGGCCGACTGGCCCGGGTCGGGCTCGATGTTGAAGAGGTTGTCGATGCTGAACAGCCCCGAGAATGCCGCCATCGCCGAGAACACCAGGAGGATCGCGATCGAGATGATCGAGACCACGACGGCGAATCGGAATGAGATCGCGGCACCCGCCGCGTTCAGCGCGATGAAGACGATGTAGAGGACGATCCACCACACCCATGTGGGCATCGAGAAGTCGAGCAACTCCGTCGTGATGCTGTCGGCGTAGGACGCCGAGAAGTACACGATGACGGCGGTCGTGGCGACGTACTCGATCGTTTCGGCGAGACCGGTGACGAATCCGCCCCACGGCCCCATCGCCGAGCGGGCGAAGGAGTATGCCCCACCGGTATGCGGCTGGGCGGCGGCCATCTCGCCGATCGAGAAGATCATGCCGTAGTACATGACGACGAGGATCACGAAGGCGATGAGCATGCCGCCGAAGCCGGCGAAGTCGATGCCGAAGTTCCACCCGGAGAAGTCCCCGGAGATGACCGCGGCGACCGCGAGGCCCCACAGACCCCAGATGCCGGCGCTGCGCTTGAGCTTGCGCTTCTCGAAGTACTCAGTGCCGGCCGTCGTGTACGTGACGCCCGAGACGTTCTTGGTCTCTGCCATGTCGGTCCTTCCCATCAGCGATCGGGTGCGAGACCGCGGCAGACCGCCGCGTCCACGCTTAACGCACGAGCATGGCGTCCATTGGTAGCTTGTGTCTACCTTTGGATGTAAATACCTCGTTACGGCGCTGCGGGAGCTCAAGACCCGCTGTGATGTAATGGTCGGGTCGTCGAGCAAGGAGCCGCGCGTGGCCGCAGGGAATCTCAGCATCAAGCAGCTCGCCGCCGACGTGGCCGCGGGCGCGACCGACACGGTCATCGTCGCCTTCACCGACATGCAGGGTCGCCTCGTCGGCAAGCGCGCCTCCGCCCGGCTGTTCCTCGAGGAACTCGCCGAGCACGGCGCGGAGGCCTGCAATTACCTGCTCGCCGTGGACGTCGAGAACAACACGGTCGGTGGCTACGCGATCTCCAGCTGGGAGCGCGGCTACGGCGACATGGTGCTCAAGCCCGACCTGCCGACGCTGCGTCGCATCCCGTGGCTGGCCGGCACCGTGATGGTCACCGCCGACCTCACCTGGCTCGATGGGGAGCCCGTGAACCCCGACCCTCGCCAGGTGCTCAAGCGTCAGCTCGCCCGGCTCGCCGAACGCGGGCTGGAGGCCTTTGTCGGCACCGAGCTCGAGTTCATCGTGTTCGAGAACAGCTACCGGGATGCCTGGGCCAAGAAATACGAGGGCCTCACCCCGGCCAGCGACTACAACATCGACTACGCACTCATGGCCTCGAGCCGCATGGAACCGTTGTTGCGCGATATCCGCCTCGGCATGGACGGCGCCGGCATGTACTGCGAGGGCGTCAAGGGCGAGTGCAACCTCGGGCAGCAGGAGATCGCGTTTCGCTACACCGACGCGCTCACCACCTGCGACAACCACTCGATCTACAAGAACGGCGCCAAGGAGATCGCCGACCAACACGGCCAGGCGCTCACCTTCATGGCCAAGTTCAACGAGCGCGAAGGCAACTCCTGCCACATCCACCTCTCGGTGCGCGGCACCGACGGCACGGCGGTGATGGCCGACAAGGATCGGCCGTACGGCTTCTCGAAGCTCATGGAGCACTGGCTCGCGGGCCAGCTCAAGACGCTGCGCGAACTCACCCTGTTCCTGGCACCCAACATCAACTCCTACAAGCGCTACGTCGAGGGCAGCTTCGCGCCGACGGCGGTCGCCTGGGGTGTCGACAACCGCACGTGCGCGCTGCGCGTCGTCGGCCACGGCCCGTCGCTGCGCGCGGAGAACCGCGTGCCCGGCGGCGACGTCAACCAGTACCTCGCGGTCGCCGCGCTCAGCGCCGGCGGCCTCTACGGCATCGAGCACGAGCTCGAGCTCGAGCCGATCTTCGAGGGCAACGCCTACACCTCGGATGCCCCCCGCGTGCCCTCCTCGCTGCGGGAGGCGATGGCGCTCTTCGCCGAGTCCGAGGTCGCGGCCGAGGCCTTCGGGCAGGACGTCGTCGAGCACTACCTCAAC
>JBAQPI010000107.1:0-1628 GCA_049305635.1 Rhodoglobus sp.
CTCCTTCACAGGGTGGGGCCCAGGAAACCGCTCGGCCGCAGGACCTCACTCCCGAGGGCTGAGCACACGGCTTCCACACACCGGAATGCACCAGGAAAGAGAATATCAATGAAGAAATTCATCATCGCCTCGGCGTCGATCGCGGCGGTCGCCGCGCTCACGCTCGCAGGCTGCTCTCCGCGTGACGGCGGCGACACCGAGGCGGCTGCCGGCTTCGCCGCCGACGCCACGATCGGTGTCGCGCTGCCCGACAAGACGTCCGAGAACTGGGTGCTCGCGGGCGACCTGTTCACCAACGGTCTCGAGGAGGCCGGGTTCAAGCCGGACGTGCAGTACGCGCCGGCCAGCAACACGGTGGCCGAGCAGCAGAACCAGATCACCTCGATGGTGACCAACGGCGCGAAGGTCATCATCATCGGTGCCAAGGACGGCGCGCAGCTCTCCGCCCAGGTCGAGGCCGCGCACGACGCCGGCGCCGTGGTGATCGCGTACGACCGTCTCATCCTCAACACCGAGGCCGTGGACTACTACCTCGCGTTCGACAACTTCAAGGTCGGCCAGCTCCAGGGCCAGGCGCTCCTCGACGGACTCGCCGCGGCGTACCCCGACAAGACCACATACAACATCGAGCTGTTCGCCGGTTCGCCCGACGACAACAACGCCGGCGTGTTCTTCGACGGCGCGATGGACGTGCTGCAGCCGAAGATCGATGACGGCACGCTCGTGGTGGTCTCCGGTCAGACCGACTTCGACCAGGTCGTGACGCAGGGCTGGCTCGCCGCCAACGCGCAGAGCCGCATGGACACCCTGCTCGCCGCGAACTACCAGGGCACCGACCTCGACGGCGTGCTGTCGCCGAACGACACCCTGGCCCGCGCGATCCTCGAGTCGGTGCGCAGCGCCGGCAAGCCCCTGCCGGTCGTCACCGGCCAGGACTCCGAGGTCGAGTCGGTCAAGTCGATCGTCGCCGGTGAGCAGTACATGACCATCTACAAGGACACCCGTGCACTCGTCGCGGCTGCCATCGACATGGTCAAGGAGCTGCAGGCGGGCGACGAGCCCTCCGGCATCAACGACACCGAGTCCTACGACAACGGCGTGAAGGTCGTCCCGGCCTACCTGCTGGCCCCCATCGTCGTGACCAAGGAGAACGCGGCGGAGGCGTACCAGGACAACGAGTCCCTCTTCCCGCTCACCCAGTAACACCACCACTGCAGGAACCGTGAGGCCGGTCGGGGTTCGCCCCGACCGGCCTTGCGGCATCGAAGGAGTCAGCATGACCAGGCAGCTCGGCGTCGCCATGATCGGGCACGGTTTCATGGGCGCGGCGCACTCGCAGGCATGGCGCACCGCGCCGAGGGCCTTCGAGCTCGGCGCGGAGCCCGCGATGTCCGTCGTGGTCGGCAGGAACGCGGATGCCGCGGCGGCGGCCGCGCGCCGGTGGGGCTGGGCCGACTCGGGCACCGACTGGAGGTCTGTACTCGAGCGGGACGACATCCACATCGTCGACATCGTGACCCCGGGCGACTCGCACGCCGAGATCGCGATCGCCGCTCTCGAGGCGGGCAAGCACGTGCTGTGCGAGAAGCCCCTCGCGAACTCGGTCGCCGAGGCGGAGGCGATGGCGC
>JBAQPI010000108.1:0-8193 GCA_049305635.1 Rhodoglobus sp.
TGGCTGGCCGCCCACCCCGGCGAGCCGCTCGCACTCATGGGCGACTTCAACATCGCGCCGTTCGACACCGACGTCTGGGACATCGCCCTGTTCCAAGGCAAGACCCACGTCAGCCAGCCGGAGCGAGACGCCTTCGCCGCGCTCGAGGCGGCGGGCCTGACCGACACGCTGCGTTCCCGCGGCATCGAGGGCTACACCTACTGGGACTACCAGCAGTTGCGCTTCCCCCGGGACGAGGGGATGCGCATCGACTTCATCCTCGGATCGAGCGCCTTCGACGACCTCGTCACCGCTGCCGCCATCCATCGTGACGAGCGGAAGGGGGACGCGCCGAGCGACCACGTGCCCCTGAGCGTCGACCTCGACCTCGCCACCGAGGACGACGACGACCGCCCGATGTTCCTCTGATCTGCGGCCCCGACCCGTAGGATCGCTGGGTGACCGACCCAAGCACGCGGCAGATCGAGGATCCGGCGCTCATCGCCACGAGCCCCGTCGTCACGAGCGTGTTCGAACAGGTGCTCGCCGCCGTGCACGAGGGCACCCTGCTGCCTGGGCAGCGCATCAGCGATGCGGCGCTCGCCGAGCAGTTCGGCGTGTCCCGCACGCCGGTGCGGGAGGCACTGCAGCGGTTGCGCGAGATCGGGATCGTGGAGGCCTCCGCGAGCCGCTTCACACGCGTGGCGGATGTGACCCCGTTGCAGACCGCGCAGGCCTACGTGGTCTGGCTCGCGCTCTATCGCGCGCTCGTGGAGGAGGTCGTGCCGAACGCCGCGGCGACCACGGCCGAACTCATGCGGGACGATCACGGGCGATTCCTCGCGAGCCTCGTCTCGTTCGACATCCAGCGCATCGCCAAGGAGAACTTCGACTTCTTCAGCCGACTCCCGGCGCAGTCGCAGAACCGCGCTCTGCAGCGTGCCCTCACCTCGGTCGTGCACATCGTGCGCCTTGGCAGCCTGCACCTCCCGGACACGATCGACCTCGAGGCTCTCGGGCGCGCCCAGGGCCTCCTGCTCGAGGCGGCGACCACCCGCGACCTCGCACTCGCCCGCACGGCGATGGACCTGCTCGGCTCGATCGAGGTGCCGCAGGACTGACCGGCTCGCGCACATCCTGCGTGTTCGCCGCCCGTGGCGCGTGACTTCGCGCGCGCGGCGCGAGGCTGCGCATCTTTCCCGCGTCGGCTGCAACCAAACACCGCGACCGTCTCATTAGCCTCGAAGCAGGCACATCGAACGAGAACGGGAGGCGGGAACCATGGCCCGCGCGACACCATCACGCGCGATCCTGGGCCGGCCCGGGACCGTGGAGGACACCGGCCCCGAGTGGCTGCGGCTCAAGGCGGCGGTGGCCGGCCTGCGCCCCCTGCAGGTGCACGACGGCAGCATCCCGGACTCCGCCCAGCACCCCCGCGCACGCGAGCTGACCGAGGCGATCCGCGCGGAGCTCCCCGAGTTCGCCGGGCTGCTGCCGCACGACGCCGACTACCTCACGGCACTCGACGCGGACCTCGCACGCTGGGCCGACGGCGGGTTCACCGAGCCCGACTTCCTCGACTCCCTCGTCGCCTTCCAGCCGCAGCGGCACCGCGTCGACGGTCTGCGGCACCTCGTGCTGTTCCCCATGGTCACCCAGAACGGCTCGCCGGATCGGCTCATGGAGGCGGTGCTCGTCGAGGTGATCTGGCCGGAGTTCGTGGCATGCCTCGAGGCGGGCGACTACGGCAACGCGCTCTTCGTGCCGATCAGGTTCCTGGACTTCACCGGCGGCTACGACACGAACTCGGCCGTGCTGTTCCCCGAGACGGTGGCGATGCGCGAGATCCCGTCGTTCACCTGGGGCGCCATCTTCGCCGACCGCGAGGCCGCGCGATTCCGGCGGGTCGTGCGTGCGGCATCCGAGATCACGCGTCTGGATCTCCCCGCGGGGGCCGCACGCCTCCTGAACGACCAGCGGCTCGCGGAGGAGACCTTCGTGATGTGGGATCTCATCCACGACCGCACCCACATGCGCGGAGACCTCCCGTTCGACCCGTTCATGATCAAGCAGCGGATGCCCTTCTTCCTGTATTCGCTCGAAGAGCTGCGCTGCGACCTCACCGCGTTCCGCGAGGCGGTGCTGCTCGAGCGGTCGCCGGAGACCGACGAGATCGTGCGCGACCACGCGCGCCTCGTGCAGTACGCGGTGATCTTCGACCGCATCTTCCGGTTCGCGATCACCGGCTCCCGCGTGCGCAACTACGACGGGCTCGGCGGGCAGCTGCTGTTCGCCTGGCTGCACCAGCACGGCGTGCTGCACTGGACCGACACCCGCCTCACGATCGACTGGGCCGAGGTGCCGGATGTCGTCGTCGCCCTCTCGGACGCGATCAACGAGCTGTACTGGCGTTCGATCGACCGCCCCAAGCTCGCGCACTGGCTCGCCGCCTACGACCTCGTCTCGAGCACGGTCACGCCGCATCCGGCATCCCGCTGGGCCGCGCGCGACCTCCCGCTCGAGGGCACCCCGCGCGAGTTGACCGACGCCGTGATGGATGACGAGTTCCCGCTGTCGATGTTCTACGAGGCGCTCGCCAAGAAGATGACGGAGGTCATCGCGTCGACCGCGGGAATCACCGGCGCGTCCGCGTGAGCGGCCTGCCACACTGGAACACGTGACTCGACTCCACGACCCCGCCTGGCGCGGCTTCGCCTCCGACAACTACGCGGGCGCGCATCCCGAGGTGCTCGCTGCGATCGCCGAGGCGAACGAGGGGCACCAGGTCGCCTACGGCGAGGATGCCTACACCTCGCGCTTGCAGGAGGTGGTGAAGTCCCACTTCGGCGAGCAGGCCGAGGCCTTCCCGGTGTTCAACGGCACCGGCGCGAACGTCACCGCGCTGACGAGCATGCTGCCGCGCTGGGGCGCGGTGGTCACGACGACGAACGCGCACATCCACACCGACGAGAACGCCGCGCCGGAGCGCGTGAGCGGCCTCAAGCTGCTGACCGTGCCCACGCCCGACGGCAAGCTCACCCCCGGACTCATCGACGTCGAGGCCTGGGGCTGGGGCGACGAGCACCGCGCCCAGCCGCTCGCGGTCTCGATCACCCAGTCCACGGAGCTCGGCACGGTGTACTCGGTCGAGGACGTGCGGGCGATCGCCGAACATGCCCACGCCCTCGGCATGCGGGTGCACATGGACGGCGCGCGCGTCGCCAACGCCGCGGCCTCCCTGGGCACCGGCCTGCGCGAGTTCACGAGCGATGCGGGCGTCGACGTGCTGAGCTTCGGCGGCACCAAGAACGGGCTGCTCTACGGCGAGGCGGTCGTCGTGCTGAACCCCGAGGCATCCGAGGGGCTGATCTTCCTGCGCAAGCTCTCGATGCAGCTCGCCTCGAAGATGCGTTTCGTCTCCGCCCAGCTCATCGCGCTGCTCGAGGGCGACCTGTGGATGCGCTCCGCCGGCCACGCGAACGCCATGGCCGCGCGGCTGCGGTCCGCCCTCGATGGCGTGCCCGCCGTGCGCTTCACGCAACCGACGCAGGCCAACGCGCTCTTCGCGATCCTCCCGCGCGATTCCGCCGACCGGCTGCGCGAGCACTTCAGGTTCTACGACTGGGACCCGTCCACGGGCGAGGTGCGCTGGATGACCGCCTTCGACACCACGGAGGCCGACGTCGACGCCTTCGCGGCCGCGATCCGCGAGGAGGTCGGCGCGTGAGCGAGGAGATCGTCATCGACGACCGCGCCGGCAAGCCCCCGCGCAGTTGGGACTTCTTCCTCACGGTGCTGCTGCTGCTCATGCTGCTCGTGATGACCGGGGTGTTCGTGATCGCCGGCTTCGGCTTCGGCGTGCGCACGATCGGCTGCGGGGACTCGGCCGGGGCCTGCGACTACGACCTGATCAGCTTCGGCAGCCTGCTCGCGGTGGCGGGCACCCCGCTCGTGGCGATCGCGGGCGTCGTCGTCTCGGTCGTGTGGATCGCCCGGCGGAAGCTCTCCTTCCTGATCCCGGTCGTCGCGATCGCGGTCTCGGTGCTGGTGTTCCTGCTGGGCAGCTGGATGCTCGACCTCGCGGTGCCCGCCTGAGGCTCACTTGCCGAGCACCCCGTCGTCCCCACCCGAACGAGTTCCGCAATCGCAGGCGTCGGGACTCGTGTCGCTACACTCGCCGTCTTCAGGACCACCTCCTGAATATTCGCTCCCGCGGCACCAGATTGCCGCGGTCAGAAGGCGCGGATCCCATCTCCCTGCCGGGAACCCAGCCGCGCCGATACCTCGGCCCGATCCGGCGCAACCAGGCCGGTCGGAGCCCCGCTCAGTCCCGATCCGGCCGGTTGACGCCCACACAAGGCGGCGGTACTCAGGAACTTCTCCTGAATACCGCGAATGAAAACGGAGACCCTCACCCGACGGCGTCAACACGGCTGGGACCCCCGAGCGCATGAGGTCAAGAAGCTGGGAACTCGCATGCGGCAGCGGCAGCAGCGGCAGCGGCAGCGGGCGTAGCGAAACCTAGGGCCGCAAGAGCACCTTGATCGCTCGCCGCTCGTCCATGGCCGCGTACGCCTCGGCGACGTCTGCGAGCGGTAGCTCGAGATCGAAGACGCGACCGGGATCGATACGCCCGTCGAGCACCTCGGGCAGCAGCTCCTCGATGTAGTTGCGTACCGGCGCGACCCCGCCGTTGGCACCCACATTGGAGTCGAACATCGGCTTGATCGGCAGCTCCGACCCTCCCGAAGGCGCGCCGACGTAGCCGACCATGCCGCCCGGTCGCGCCGAGCGGATCGCCTGGTCCATCGACTCGGCGGTGCCGACGCACTCGAGCACGCAGTCCGGTCCGATGTCGTCGAAGAGCGCCTTGAGCGCCTCGATGCCGGCCTTGCCGCGCTCCTCGACGATGTCGGTGGCGCCGAACTCGCGCGCGACCGCCTGCCGCGCCGGGTTGCGCGACATCGAGACGATGCGGGAGGCCCCGAGCCGATTCGCGGCGAGCACCGCGCAGAGTCCGACGGCCCCGTCCCCGACGACCGCGACGGTGCTGCCCGCGGTCACGCCCGCGGAGACCGCGGCGTGGTGACCCGTGCCCATGACGTCGGAGAGAGCGAGCAGCCCCGGCACGAGTTCGGCGTCGGGCATCCCCGGCGTCGCCACGAGGGTGCCGTCCGCGTGCGGCACGCGCACGAACTCGCCCTGCCCGCCGTCGGCGAATCCGCCGACCTGGTCGAATCCGCCCCACCATCCGCCGTGCAGGCACGAGGTGCTGATGCCGTTGCGGCAGTTCACGCACGTCATGTCGCAGTCGTAGAACGGCGCGATCACGAAGTCGCCGACCTTGATACGCGAGACCTGCTCGCCGACGGCCTCGACGATCCCGACGAATTCGTGGCCGATGCGGCTCGGGCGCAGGATGGTCCGCACGCCCCGGTACGGCCAGAGATCCGAGCCGCACACGCAGGCGGCGACGACCCGCACGATCGCGTCGCCGCCCGTCGAGAGCACCGGGTCGGGTACCTCCTCGAAGCGGATGTCGCGTTCCCCGTGGATCACCGTGGCGTGCATGACCCCGAGCCTACGCCGCCCGGCTAGGGTGCCGTGGGCGCGTCGACGGCCATGCGGCTCACCTCGAGGCCCTCGCCCGCGACATCCACGAGCACGGTGTCGCCGTCGCGGATCTCGCCCGCGAGCAGCGCTCTGGCGAGCGCGTCATCGATCTCGCGCTGCATGAGCCTGCGCAGCGGCCTGGCCCCGTACACCGGGTCGTAACCGCGCTCGGCGAGCCAGCTTCGCGCCGCCGGCGTGACGGCCAGCTCGAGGCGGCGGCCGGCGAGGCGGCGGCCGAGGCGATCGATGTAGAGCTCGACGATCTGGCCGAGGTCCTCGGTGGAGAGCGGCGAGAACACGACGATGTCATCGAGCCGGTTGATGAACTCCGGCTTGAACGCCTGGCGCACGAGATCGTTGACCGCGCGCTTGCGCTCCTCCCACGGCAGGTTCTGGTCGGTGATGAACTGGCTGCCGAGATTCGAGGTGAGGATCAGGATGACGTTGCGGAAGTCCACCGTGCGACCCTGCCCATCCGTCAGCCGGCCGTCGTCGAGCACCTGCAGCAGCACGTCGAACACCTCGGGGTGCGCCTTCTCGACCTCATCGAGCAGGATGACCGAGTACGGGCGCCGACGCACGGCCTCCGTCAGCTGTCCGCCCTGCTCGTAACCGACATAGCCGGGAGGGGCGCCGACGAGCCGGGACACGGAGAACTTCTCGCCGTACTCGCTCATGTCGATGCGCACGAGGGCCTTCTCGTCGTCGAACAGGTACTCGGCGAGCGCCTTGGCGAGCTCCGTCTTTCCGACACCGGTAGGGCCCAGGAACAGGAACGAGCCGGTCGGCCGGTCGGGGTCGGAGATGCCGGCGCGCGTGCGGCGCACCGCCTCGGAGACGGCGGCCACGGCATCCTTCTGGCCGATCAGCCGCTTGCCGAGCTCGGTCTCGAGGTGCAGGAGCTTCTCGGTCTCGCCCTGCGTGAGCTTGTCGACCGGGATGCCCGTCCACTGCGCCACGACGGCGGCGATGTCCTCCTCGTTCACCTGGTCGTTGACCATGCGCGGGCCGGTCTGCTCGACCGCCTCCGCCTCGGCGAGGGCGCGCTCGATGCCCGGGATCGTCTCGTAGTTGAGCTTGGACGCCTTCTGGTAGTCGCCCTCGCGCATGGCCCGGTCGAGCTCGATCCGGGCGTCGTTGAGCCGAGTCTTGAGGTCGCCGACGCCGTGCAGCGAGGCCTTCTCGGCCTGCCACGCCTTCTCGAGGCGGCCGAGCTGCTCCTGTCGTTCCGCGAGGTCCTCGCGCAGCTTCCCCAGACGGGCCTTGGATGCCTCGTCCTTCTCCTTCTTGAGTGCCAGCTCCTCGATCCTCAGCCGGTCCACCGCGCGCTTGAGCTGGTCGATCTCGACGGGCGAGGAGTCGATCTCCATCTTCAGCCGCGATGCCGCCTCATCGATGAGGTCGATCGCCTTGTCCGGCAGCTTGCGCCCGGAGATGTAGCGGTTGCTCAGGGTCGCCGCAGCGACCAGGGCCGCATCCGCGATCGCGACCTTGTGATGCGCCTCGTAGCGCTCCTTGAGCCCGCGGAGGATCGCGACGGTGTCCTCGACACTCGGTTCGCCGACGAACACCTGCTGGAAGCGCCGCTCGAGGGCGGCATCCTTTTCGATGTACTGACGGTACTCGTCGAGCGTCGTCGCGCCGATGAGCCGCAGCTCGCCGCGGGCCAGCATGGGCTTGAGCATGTTGGCCGCCGCGACGGAGCCCTCGCCGCCGCCCGCGCCCATGAGGGTGTGCAGCTCGTCGATGAAGGTGATGATCTGGCCGTCGGAATCGTTGATCTCCTTCAGCACGGCCTTCAGTCGCTCCTCGAACTCTCCGCGGTACTTGGCCCCCGCGACGAGCGCGGCGAGATCCAGCGCGACGAGCTGCTTGTCCTTGAGGGAGTCGGCGACATCGCCCGCGACGATGCGCTGGGCGAGCCCCTCGACCACCGCGGTCTTGCCGACGCCTGGGTCGCCGATGAGCACCGGGTTGTTCTTGGTGCGCCTGGTGAGCACCTGACTCACGCGACGGATCTCGGCGTCACGACCGATCACGGGGTCGAGCTTGCCGCTGCGGGCGATCTCGGTGAGGTTGACACCGTACTGCTCGAGGGCCGACTTCTGCTCCTCGTCGGTGCCGGGGGCGCCTTGCATGTTGGCCACTTCTGCTCCTTGACCTCTTCTGATGAGTATGTTCCCTGCGGATGCTTCTCAACAGGGCGTAAGTCCCTACTGGGAATCTCAGCCGATCGCGCTATGTTGTATCTACAAGTGGATCGGGAATCTCGATCGGCGTCTGGCCTCCGGGAATACCTGGGGGCCTTTCGCTTCTCTCGTCACGGATACACTTTCAATCCGTAGCCGTTCGTCCGCCCGTCGCGCGAACGGGCCAACTTCGGCTCGATGAGATCCCAGGCCCTATTCAGTTGCTGGGGTTTCATCACATGAAGTCCGATCGGGCGCGCGAGCCGCTGCATGACTCAACCCCGTCCCAGTGGGCGCCAGACCACGACAGCGTCGTTCCGTCTCGTGCGTGTGCCCGCGCGCAGGGAGATCACGTCGCCGGCCGGCCCCGCCGCGAACACGCGGCGACCCGGGCGGTTGAGCAGCTCGTCGG
>JBAQPI010000109.1:0-13511 GCA_049305635.1 Rhodoglobus sp.
CCGATCGCATCCGAGACGCCGAGCAGTTCGCCGATGCCGCCGAAGGCGACCGCGAGGCCGAAGAACAGGATCGTGAAGAGCTCGTCGTCCTTGGTCTGCACGAGGCGCGAGACGAACCGGCCGCCCCAGCGGGCAAGGGCGAACATCGCGATGAGGAACGAGAACGAGATCGCCAGCTGCAGCACGATCGCCCACGCGTCGCGCTGGCCGCCGAGCACGACGCCGACGATCGCGAGGTAGAAGGCGATGAAGACGTCCTCGAGCACTATGATGCCGAGGATCGTGGGCGTCTCGCGGTTGGCCAGCCGCCGCAGCTCGATGAGCAGCTTGGTGACGATCGCGCTCGAGGATGTCGCCGTCATGCCCGCGATGATGAGCGCCTCGCGCGTGCCCCAGCCGATCCACATGCCGAGCACGAAACCGACCGCGAAGTTGATGGCGATGCGGGTGCCGCCCGAGACGATGAGCCGGCCGGCGTTGCCGTAGAACTCGTCCTGGTCGAACTCGAGGCCGAGATTGAACAGCAGCAGGATGAGCCCGAAGACGGCGATCAGCTCGACGTCGGCGGACTCGAAGCTCAGCGGGAAGAACGACGAGTGCGGGCTGGCGACGAGCCCGACGAGCATGTAGACGGGGATGGCGGGGAGTCCGACGAGCTTGCCGAGCCGTCCCAGCGCGTACGCGATGATGAGCAGGAGGCCGAGGACGAGCAGCTCCTCACCGAGGTGCACGTGCTAGCCCCCCGGCGGAGCGTCGGCGGCGGCCTTGGGGGCCATCTCACCCGTGCGGTAGAAGGTGAACGCCTTCGCGACCTTCTCGGGCGTGCCGGCGACGACGAGCGTGTCGCCGGGGAACACCGTGAAGTCGTCGGCCGGCGCGGGGTTCGCCGACTCGCCGCGCACCACGGCCACGACCGTGAGTCCCACGACGCCGCGGCTGGCGAGGTTGCCGAGTTTCTGGCCGGCGATGTGATCCTCGTAGTCGACCGTGAACCAGTCGATCGACAGGCCGGGGATCGCGTCGAGCTTGGAGAGCGACTCCGTGATGCGGGTGCCGCCGAGGAGCTCGGCGAGGGTGTGCGCCTCGTCCTCGTCGAGTCGCAGCGAGACCTTGCTCGCGGTCGAGCCCTCCTCCGCGTCGGAGAAGGTGATGAGGTCGCTGTGACCCGACCGGTGGGTGATGACCCCGACCTTGCCGCCGTCGTCGGTCACGAAGGTGTGCAGCACCCCCACACCAGGGAGCTTGACCCGCCGCACGTCGACCATGCTTCGAGTCTACCCGGGGGCTTGCGGCGAGGCGGGGCGGTCCGCTCGGCGCGGATCGGGGATCAGCCGAACTCCGGGGCCTCGAGCCGCACGCGGTCGGCGGAGGCGTCATCCGGCTGCAGCTGGCTCTCGCGTTCGGCACGCACGCGCTCGAGGTAGGTGTCGATCTCGCGCGCGATGCGGGTCGCATCCCAGCCGAGCGCTCCCGCCATGAGTTCGGCCGCGACGGGGGCGGCCGAGACTCCGCGGTCCCAGGCCTCGATCGAGATGCGGGTGCGACGCGCGAGCACGTCGTCCAGATGCAGGGCGCCCTCGTGCGTCGCGGCGTAGACGACCTCGGCGGCGAGGTAGTCGTCGGCGCCGGGCAGCGGCTCCTGCAACTCGGGTCGTTCGCGGATGAGGTCGAGCAGTTCGTCGGTGAGCACGCCGTAGCGGTTCAGGAGGTGCTCGATGCGAACCTTGTGCACCCCGAAGGCGCGGGCGATCTTGGAGCGCCGGTTCCAGGCGGCGTGGTAGCCCTCGGCTCCGAGGAGGGCGATGTCCTGTGTGATCGACTCGGAGACCTTGCCGTCGAGCGCGGCGACGGCCTCGTCGACGGCGTCCTTGGCCATGATGCGATAGGTCGTCCATTTGCCGCCGGCGACGACCACGAGCCCGGGCACGCTGTGCGCGACGATGTGCTCGCGACTGAGCTTGGAGGTCTGCTCGGACTCCCCCGCGAGCAGGGGGCGCAGCCCGGCGTAGACGCCCTCGACGTCGTCGCGTGTGAGCGGCACGGCGAGCACCTCGTTGACGCGCTCGAGCAGGTAGTCGATGTCGGCGGCGGTCGCGGCCGGGTGGGCCTTGTCGAGGTTCCAGTCCGTGTCGGTCGTGCCGACGAGCCAGTGCCTGCCCCACGGGATCACGAACAGCACGCTCTTCTCGGTGCGCAGCAGCAGCCCGAGCTTCGACTGGAAGCGATCACGCGGCACCACGAGGTGCACGCCCTTGGAGGCGCGCACCTTGAACTGCCCGCGCTCGCCGACCATCGCCTGCGTGTCATCCGTCCACACGCCCGTGGCGTTGACGACCTGGCGGGCGCGCACCTCGAATCGCTCGTCGGTCTCGAGGTCGTGCGCCTTCACACCCACCACGCGCTCGCCGACCTTCAGGAACCCCTCCACCCGCACGCGCGAGGCGACGTGGGCGCCGTAGAACGATGCCGTGCGCGCGAGATTCGCGACGTAGCGCGCGTCGTCCACCTGGGCGTCGTAGTAGGTGAGGCCCCCCGTGAACGCGTCGGACTTCAGGCTCGGGATGGCGCGCAGCACCTGCCGCTTCGTGAGGTGCCGGTGGTGGGGCACACCGGGTGGGCGACCGCCCGTGTAGCTGAACAGGTCGTAGAGGAGCATGCCCGCACCGATGTAGAACCGTTCGAAGAGCGGCCTGGTGAGGGGGTACAGGAACCGCACCGGCTTCACGAGGTGCGGTGCGATGCGCTGCAGCAGCAGGCCGCGCTCGATGAGCGCCTCGCGCACGAGGCGGAAGTCCAGCTGCTCGAGGTAGCGGATGCCGCCGTGCACCAGCTTGGACGACCGGCTCGACGTGCCGCTGGCCCAGTCCCGCTGCTCGAGCATGCCGACGCGCAGGCCGCGCGTCGCCGCGTCGAGCGCGGCGCCGGTGCCCACGATCCCGCCGCCGACCACCAGGATGTCCAGCTCCTTGGTCTTCAACGCCTCGATCGCCGCGGCGCGCTCGTCCGGGCCGAGCTTGGCGGAACGGGAGACGGTCTCGGACATGGTCACGAATGGTAGGGCGCGACGACGACCTCGACCCGCTGGAACTCCTTGAGGTCGGAGTACCCCGTCGTCGCCATCGAACGCCGCAAGGCGCCGATCAGGTTGACCCGGCCGTCCGCGACGGTCGAGGGTCCGTGCAGGATCTCGGCGAGAGGCGCCAGCTGCCCCACCTCGACGCGGTTGCCGCGCGGCAACTCGGGATGATGGGCCTCGGCACCCCAGTGGTAGCCGCCGCCCGGCGCATCCGTCGCTCTCGCGAGCGTTGAGCCGAGCATCACCGCATCGGCGCCGACCGAGATGGCCTTCACGATGTCGCCGGACGTGCCGAGCCCGCCGTCCGCGATGACGTGCACGTAGCGGCCGCCCGACTCGTCGAGGTAGT
This sequence comes from Rhodoglobus sp., assembly GCA_049305635.1. Lineage (GTDB taxonomy): Bacteria > Actinomycetota > Actinomycetes > Actinomycetales > Microbacteriaceae > Rhodoglobus. The sequence goes on from JBAQPI010000109.1 coordinate 3,426, forward strand.
CGCGGCGCGCTCCTGCGACGTCGGCGACCGCGGTCGCCATGGGGGCGTGGATGCCCAGGCTCGCGCGCGTGGTGGACGCCGCACCGCCGCCGAAGCCCACGAGCACCCCCGCCGCGCCCGTACGCATCAGGTGCAGCGCCGAGGTGTAGGTCGCCGCTCCCCCGACGATCACGGGAACGTCGAGCTCGTAGATGAACTTCTTGAGGTTGAGCGGTTCGACGGACTTCGAGACGTGCTCGGCGCTCACCGTGGTGCCGCGGATGACGAAGAGGTCGACCCCCGCGTCGACGACGGTCTTGTACAGCTCCTGGGTGCGCTGCGGGCTCAGGGCGCCGGCGACCGGCACGCCCGAGGCGCGGATCTCGGCGAGGCGCGCGGTGACGAGTTCGGGCTTGATGGGCTCGGCGTAGATCTCCTGCATGCGCCTGGTCGCGGTCTCGGGGGCCAGCGAGCGGATCTCGGCGAGCACGGGCTCGGCGTCCTCATAGCGGGTCCACACGCCCTCGAGATCGAGCACGCCGAGGCCGCCGAGCCTGCCGATCGCGATCGCGGTGCTCGGGCTCACCACGGAGTCCATCGGGGCGGCGAGCACCGGGATGTCGAAGGTGTACGCGTCGATCGTCCAGCTGACGTTCACGTCCTGCGGGTCGCGGGTGCGGCGGCTGGGCACGATCGCGATGTCGTCGAAGGCGTACACGCGCCGGGCGCGTTTGGCGCGCCCGATCTCGATGTCAGTCACGCGTAGAGCCTACCGGGGCTCGCGACCGCTCACTCCGGGCCGATCCGGCCCGATAGGGCCGAGGTTTCGGCCCTACTTGTAGTAGACCGGCCCGCGGCGGCCCGAAGGCAACCCAGCCGCGACCAACTGATCGTAGAGTGGGCGGGCCCGAAGCGCGTCCGACCACAGCCACCGCGTCATCCCGCGCCCGGTGGCGCGCATGCGGTCCTCGCGCACCTTCTCTCGGACGACGATCTGCTCGATGCCCTCGCTGGGCCGCGCCATGTCTCGCGTGTACTTCACGAGCCCGTCGAACTCGCCGAGCAGCCTGAGTTCCGGCCAAGCGAAGTCGCTGATGCCGATCAGGCCAAGCCGATCCTCCACAGCGTACTGCAACTCGGGTGCCGGGAAGCCCAGCTCGTGGATGACGACCCGGCTCAACGACTCCCCCGGTGATTCTGCGAGCGGATTCGCGAACTCGAGTGCCCGATGCGCTTTCCGTCGATTCCGTGTCGGGCCGTGCGAGTCGGCGTACTCCTGCAACTGCTCGATCCGCATGCGTGGCTGACCACCGCGCACCGGTGATCGCAGGCTCCAGTCCAGTCCCGCGACCGCCGACGCGAAGCTGGATTCGCGCGCGAGGTCGATGAGGGTCCGCGCGAAGGACGTCAATCTCACCCCCTCGGACTCCACGATGTCGTCATCGGCAACGTCAACGGCATGCCGGCGAAAGCCATTCTCGGTGCGTGTGCCCGCGGCGGGTGTGGTCAGCACGTGGACCAGCTGCGGCCACGCCCCGATGATCGGGATGCCCCATAACGCCGCCGCCGAATAGTGGCTGAGCACCGGATTGCTTCTCGATGCGAGCGCTGCGGCGATCACCTGGCGCCGGTACCGCTCGTGCCGGTCGAGCGACCTCCAAGCTTCCGCGGACATATAGGCGCCTCGGTGAATTCGCACGACATCCCCCCGTAGTACGGCTCGTCGAAATGGACGGTCGTCGATGTCGAGCCGGTGGAGCTCGGATACCAGGGCGATGCCGTGAGGGGAAGCGGGTGATTCCACACTGCGATCGTGCCCGATGTCGAGGAGAACTGCCGTCCGCAGCCGCAACCCGTGGATGGCTCACAGCCTCCGCCGCTGCGAAGGACTCGTCCTCGGCCCTGTGTACCGGGCCTGAACGCTACAACCCGGGCCGGCAGCGCGGGCCGGAATGACCGAATTGGCCCAGGTCGGCGGGAAGAGGTCTCGCGGGGCCGCCTACCGGCGGTAGTTCGGGGCCTCGACGACCATCTGGATGTCGTGCGGGTGGCTCTCCTTGAGACCCGCGGCCGTGATCCGCACGAACCTGCCCTTCGCGCGCAACTCCTCGATCGTGCGGGCGCCGGTGTAGAACATGGACTGCCGCAGCCCGCCGAGCAGCTGGTAGACGACGGATGACACGGGGCCGCGGTACGGCACCTGACCCTCGCTGCCCTCGGCGATGAGTTGCTCGTCCGAGGGCACGTCGGCCTGGAAGTACCTGTCCCTCGAGTACGAGGTCTTCTGCCCGCGCGTCTGCAGCGCGCCGAGCGATCCCATGCCGCGGTAGGACTTGTACTGCTTGCCGCCCACGAAGATCAGGTCGCCCGGGCTCTCGTCGGTGCCGGCGAGCAGCGAGCCGAGCATCACGGTCTCGGCGCCGGCGACGAGCGCCTTGGCGATGTCGCCGGAGTACTGCAGGCCGCCGACGGCGATGACCGGGATGCCGTGCTCGCGCGCCGCCAGCGACGCCTCGTACACGGCGGTCACCTGCGGCACCCCCACGCCGGCGACGACACGCGTGGTGCAGATGGAGCCCGGTCCGACGCCGACCTTGACGGCATCCGCCCCCGCGTCGATGAGCGCCTGGGCGCCGGAACGGGTCGCGACGTTGCCGCCGATGATGTCGATCGAAGCGAACGCGGGATCCTTCTTGAGCCGGCGGATGATCTCGAGCACGCCCGCGGAGTCGCCGTTGGCGGTGTCGACGACGATGACGTCGACGGCCGCGTCGCGCAGGGCGCCGGCACGGTCCCAGGCGTCCCCGAAGAAGCCGATCGCGGCGCCGACGCGGAGCCGCCCTTCCTCGTCCTTGGTGGCGTTCGGGTACTGCTCGGACTTGTCGAAGTCCTTGACCGTGATGAGCCCGCCGAGCCGGCCGTCGGCGTCGACGAGGGGGAGCTTCTCGATCTTGTGCTGCGCGAGGATCGCGATCGCGCCATCCGGGTCGATGCCGACCGGCGCGGTGATGAGTGGCGCCTTCGTCATGACGTCGCGCACGAGGGTCGTGGACTTCTCGAATGCGGAGACGAAGCGCATGTCGCGGTTGGTGATGATGCCCACGAGCTTGCCGTCGCCTTCGACCACGGGCAGGCCCGAGACGCGGAACTGCCCGCACAGCGCGTCCACCTCGGCGACGGTGGCATCGGGCGTCGTCGTGACCGGGTTCGTGATCATCCCGGACTCGCTGCGCTTGACCTTGTCGACGTACCCGGCCTGCTCCTGAATGGAGAGGTTGCGGTGCAGCACGCCGAGACCGCCGTTGCGCGCCATCGAGATCGCCATCCGGGATTCGGTGACCGTGTCCATGGCGGAGGAGATCAGGGGCGCAGTGACCCGGATGCGGCGGGTCAGCCGTGAGCTCGTGTCGGCCTCGGACGGGATCACGTCGGTGTGCCCCGGCAGGAGCATGACGTCGTCATAGGTGAGGCCGATGAAGCCGAAGGGGTCGGGCTGATCCATGGTGTCCCTTGCGCACGAGAGAGGTTGTGACGGCCGCTGCTCTGGGGTCCGGTACTCGATCTTAACCGCTGGGTGCATGGAACTATTTCCGTGTCATCCTTGTCTGCACGGCGCGTCGCTTCGAAACATGAAGGCAACACGGGCCGGGTACCGTCGATGGAGACGTTCCCTGCGTTCGCGCGGGCCGTCCCGATGATTCTTGGAGGTCCCGTGACGCGTCCCCGACAGGCGGTCTCCTCGCGGCTGCCGCGCGCGGTCACCCTGATGGTGGCGCTGCTGGCGACGATGCTCGCCCTCGCCGCCGTGACCGCCGGCCCGGTCGCCGCCGACGAGGTCGACACCGACGAGTTCCCCTTCCGCATCAGCGGCAACGTGCAGCTCGACGGCGAACCGCTCGAGGGCGTCGTGCTAACCGTCAGCGGCAACGGCGTGGACACCGAGGTCGCCACCGACGAGGCGGGCCAGTGGGCGGTCGGGGTGCCGGAGAAGAACGCCGAGTACAAGGTCACCCTCGACGAGTCGACGCTCCCGGAGGGGATCGCGGTGGTCGACCCGGAGGACGACACCCCCAACATCAAGGAGGCGCTCGTCGGCCCCGGCGGTCGCGTGACCGTGAACTTCTTCATCGGCGAGGGGGTTCGCAACGTCACGAGTTTCACCGATCAGCTCGTGCAGCGCATCATCACGGGCCTGAACTTCGGCCTCATGCTCGCGCTCGCCGCGATCGGCCTCTCGCTCGTCTTCGGCACGACGGGCATCTCCAACTTCGCCCACGCCGAGATGGTCACCTTCGGTGCGGTCATCACGCTCGTGTTCTCGCGGATGCTCGGCTGGTCGATCTGGGCGGCGATCCCGATCGCGCTCATCCTCAGCGCCGTGCTCGGCTACCTGCTCGATGCGGGAATCTGGCGGCCGCTACGGCGGCGGGGCCTCGGCACCGTGCAGCTCATGATCGTCAGCATCGGCCTCTCGCTCGCGATGCGCTACCTGTTCCAGTTCTTCATCGGCGGCAACACCTCGCAGCTGCCCAACGCCGACGCACAGAAGATCCCGCTGTTCGGCTCCGTGACGATGAGCGTGATCGACATGGTCTCGATCGGCGTGAGCCTCATCGCGATCCTCGCCCTCGCGTTCTGGTTGCTGCGCACCCGCGTCGGCAAGGCGACACGGGCCGTCTCGGACAATCCCTCGCTCGCGGCGGCGTCCGGCATCGACGTGGATGGCGTGGTGCGGATCGTCTGGGTGGTCTCGGCGGTGCTCGCGGGCCTCGCCGGCATCCTGTGGGCCTACTACCGCCCCGGCATCAAGTGGGACATGGGCGCCGAGATCCTGCTGCTCGTGTTCGCCGCCGTCACCCTCGGCGGTCTGGGCACCGCCTTCGGCGCCCTGTTCGGATCCATCGTGATCGGCCTCGTGGTCGAGGTCTCCACGCTGTGGATCCCCTCCGACCTCAAGTTCGCGGCGCCGCTCGTGGTGCTCATCGGCATCCTGCTGTTCCGCCCGCAGGGCATCCTCGGGCGCCGAGAGAGAATCGGATAGGGACACCCCATGGACTGGATCCAGATCCTCACCAACACCGCCTCGTCGATCATCAGCCCGGTCACGATCGCCTATGCGCTCGCCGCGGTCGGCCTCTCGATCCACTTCGGCTACGCGGGACTGCTCAACATGGGCATCGCGGGATTCATGGCGATGGGCGCATACGGCTATGCGATCTCCATCCTCACCTTCGGGTTCCCGTGGTGGGGCGGCGTGCTCGTTGGGCTGGGAGCCGGCATGGTGTTCGCGTTGGTGCTCGGCATCCCGACCCTGCGGCTGCGCGGCGACTACCTCGCGATCGTCACGATCGCGGCGGCCGAGGTCGTGCGACTGCTGTTCCTGACGAACGCCTTCGACGCGGTCACCGGCTCCGCCGACGGTCTCACCGGGTACCACACCGACTTCCGCGACGCGAACCCGATCCCGCCCGGCAGCTACGGCTTCGGCCCCTGGGTCTACAACGAGGTCGGCTGGTGGGTGCGCATCCTCGGCTTTATCGCCCTCGCCCTCGCGGTGGTCATGGTGTGGCGCCTGATGTCGAGCCCCTGGGGCCGGGTGCTCAAGGGCATCCGGGAGGACGAGGATGCCGTGCGCTCCCTGGGCAAGAACGTCTTCTCCTACAAGCTGCAGGCGCTCGTCATCGGCGGCGGCATCGCGGCCGCGGGCGGCATCGTCTACGCCATGGACCGCAACGTCAACTCGGGCGTGTACGTGACATCCCTGACCTTCTTCATCTGGACCGCACTGCTGCTCGGCGGTGCGGCGACGGTGTTCGGCCCGGTGGTCGGCTCCGTGATCTTCTGGGTCATCCAGACCCTGCTCAGCAACGTGCTCCCGTCCCTGGCCTCCTCGGGCATCCTGCCGTTCATGAGCACGATCCAGGCGGCGACGCTGCGCTTCGTGGCCACCGGCATCGTGCTCATGCTGCTCGTGATCTTCAGGCCCCAGGGACTGCTCGGCAACAAGAAGGAGCTGACCTTTGTCAAGTGAGATGCCCGCGGCGCCCACGCAGCGCGCGAAGACGACGGGACTGCACAAGGGCGAGATCCGGCCCGGGGTCGAGAAGGCCGACCCGATCATCGTCGCCGACGGGGTGCGCCGCACCTTCGGCGGCCTGACCGCGGTCGACGTCGACCACCTGGAGATCCCTCGCGGCGCGATCACGGCGCTCATCGGTCCCAACGGTGCGGGCAAGACCACGCTCTTCAACCTGCTCACGGGCTTCGACAAGCCCGACCACGGCACCTGGACCTTCGCCGGAACGAACCTCTCCGGCATCCCCGCCTATAAGGTCTCGCGGCTCGGGCAGGTTCGCACCTTCCAGCTCACCAAGGCGCTGGGCCTGCTCACGGTGCTCGAGAACATGAAGCTCGGCGCCAAGAACCAGCGCGGCGAGCGGTTCTGGCAGAGCCTCATCCCCGCCCTCTGGCGAAGGCAGGACGGCGAGATCGAGGAGCGCGCGCTCGCGCTGCTGAAGAAGTTCAAGCTCGACGCCAAGAAGGACGACTTCGCGGCGAGCCTTTCCGGCGGGCAGCGCAAGCTGCTCGAGATGGCCCGTGCCCTCATGAGCGAGCCGCAGCTGGTGATGCTCGACGAGCCCATGGCGGGCGTCAACCCCGCCCTGACCCAGTCGCTGCTCGAGAAGATCCTCGACCTCAAGGACGAGGGGATGACCGTGCTGTTCGTCGAGCACGACATGCACATGGTGCGTCACATCGCCGACTGGGTCGTCGTCATGGCCGAGGGCCGGGTCGTGGCCGAGGGCGATCCCGCCACCGTCATGAAGAACCCCGCGGTGATCGACGCCTACCTCGGCGCGCACCAGGAGCTCGACCTCGGCGTCGTCACCGGCCGGTACGCGGCGGCCGACGCGGATCCGACGACGGATGCCGCGGCATCCGCGCAGGCCGACGCCGAGGCGATCGAGGCCGCCGGTTCCCGCGAGGAGGAGGGCAAGTGAGCGCCGCCAAGACCAGCACGGCTCCCGTCGTCGTCGACGTCGTCGACGTCGTCGCGGGCTACCTCCCCGGCGTCAACATCCTCAGCGGATGCTCGCTGCAGGCCCGCGAGGGCGAGCTCATCGGCATCATCGGGCCGAACGGCGCGGGCAAGTCGACCCTGCTCAAGGCGATCTTCGGCCAGGTGAACGTGCGCAGCGGCGCGATCACGCTCGAGGGCGAGGACATCACGGGACTCAAGGCCGACAAGCTCGTCTCCCGCGGCGTCGGCATGGTGCCGCAGAACAACAACGTGTTCCCGAGCCTGACCATCGAGGAGAACCTCCAGATGGGGCTCTATCAGAACCCCTCGGCCTATGAAGAACGCCTCGAGTTCGTCACGGGCATCTTCGCCGAGCTCGGCCAGCGCCTCAAACAGCGTGCCGGCTCGCTCTCCGGCGGCGAGCGCCAGATGGTCGCCATGGGGCGCGCTCTCATGATGGAGCCGAAGGTGCTGCTGCTCGACGAGCCGTCGGCGGGTCTCTCGCCGGTGCGGCAGGATGAGGCCTTCATCCGGGTCTCCGAGATCAACAAGGCCGGTGTCACCACCATCATGGTCGAGCAGAACGCCAGGCGCTGCCTGCAGATCTGCGACCGCGGCTACGTGCTCGACCAGGGCCGCGACGCCTACACAGGCACCGGCCGCGACCTGCTGAGCGATCCGAAGGTCACCGAGCTCTACCTCGGCACGCTCGGCGCCTAGGGACCGCACCTCGCCGCGGCGTTCCGACCGGCCGCACCCGATTTCGTGATGTCAGTTCGGGCTGGCGTCAGTGGCAACTGACATCACCGATCGGGACCACTCGATCGCGGGCATGCTCTGGCGGCGGCTCACCCGTGCACAGGAAAGGGCCCCGGTCCGAAGACCGGGGCCCCTCGCAGCTAGCTACGGCGCGAATCAGTACGCGACGTAGTTGTTGTCATCTCCGTACACGTAGATGCCGATCGACGCCTCGGTCGGGTCGCCGACCTCGTCGAAGGTGATCGGACCCGAGATGCCGTCGTAGTCGGCGACACCGCCACCGAGGATGATGGCAGCGCAGTCGGCGTACGTGGTGCACTTCTCACCGTCGCCCGAGCCTCCGGACACCTCCTGCAACTTGAGGGCGATGTCTGCACCCTCGGTCGTGCCGCCGGCGGCGAGCGAGGCGAGCGCGAGCAGGATCACCGCGTCGTAGGACTCGGCAGCGTAGCTGTAGTCCTCGAGCGGGTCTCCACCGGTCTCCTCCAGGAACGCGTCGAGCTTGCCGGTGAAGTCACCGAGCGAGTCGATCGTCAGTCCAGGAAGGGTGCCCTTGGCGCCCGTGAGCGAACCAGCGGCGAACTCATCGCCGAAGTTCTTCAGGTTGCCGTCCACGAAGTACAGCTTCTCCGGTGCGATCTGACCGAAGAGGCTCGGCAGGATCGTCGAGATCTCGTCGAACGTGATCAGGGCGATCGCGTCGGGGGCCGCCGCGAGCACCTCGCTGATCTGTGCGTCGAAGTTGGTGTCACCCGTGTTGTAGGTGGGCGCCGCCACGACCTCGCCGCCGGCGGCCTCGAAGGCCTCCGTGACGTACTTGGCGAGCCCCGTGCCGTACGAGTCGTTGAGCACGATCAGGCCGAGGGTCTGGGCGCCGTCCTCCGCGATCAGGTTGCCGAGCACCTCGCCCTGCAACACGTCCGACGGCGCGGTGCGGAAGTACAGCCCGTTGTCGTCGTAGGTGGTGAAGGCGTCCGAGGTGTTGGCGGGCGAGAACTGGATGACGCCCTCGCCGACGACCTGGTCGATGAACTGGAGCGACGTGCCCGACGAAGCCGCGCCGATGATGGCGGAAACGCCCTCGGCGAGGATGCGGGGAGCCTCGGTCTCGTAGGCCTTGTTATCGGTGTTGCCGGAGTCGCCGTAGGTGACCTCGACGGTCAGCCCGGTGTCGGCGGCTGCGTCGTTGACCTCGGCGGCAGCCATGGCGACACCGGCCTCCTCGGGCGGGCCGAGGAACGCGAGGTTGCCCGTCTGGGGCAGCAGCGTGCCGATCTTCAGGGTGTAGTCCTCGACTGGACCCGCAGGCTCGTCGGTGCCGGCGGCACAGCCGCTCAGCACCAGCGCGCTCGCACCGATCAGCGCGATACCGCTGATGAGGGCTTTCCGCGAGCGCGAGGTGGTGGCCTTCGCGAATACGCTCATGTTGCTCCTTGCGTTTCGAATGTGTTCAGGACGATTGGCCACGCAATCGCGTGGCCATCCAGCCAAGCTATGCGCCCGAGTGATCACACACAATACGTGGGTGTTACAGCCATGTAACGCCGCCGTATTGTTACCTCCCGAGTCGAGACCCGAAGTTCAGTCGATCCGCTCGAAGACGTTGTCGTGATCGGCCCGGAACACGCCGATGATCGCACCGGCCGGGTCGCCGTTGTCGTCGAAGGCGATACCACCAGAGACGCCGTCGTAGTCCGCCGTGCCCCCGGCGAGGATGATGTCGGCGCACGCCGCGAAACTCACGCAGGGCGTGCCCCCACCCGCGCCACCCGAGACCGCCTGCAACTGCTGCGAGACATCCGCCCCCGAGGCGCTGTCGGCCTGCAGGGCGGCGAGCGCGAGCAGGATGACGGCGTCGTAGGTCTCCGGGGTGTAGCTGAACTCGACGAGCGCAGGATCGATGTCCAGCAGCCGGTCGGTGAAGTCCTCGAGCCCGGGGAGGTCCGGACCGGGCAGCGTGGCGACGGCATCCAGCAGGGCACCCGGTGCGAAGTCGGCGCTGTAGTCCGAAGGTGGCAGGCCGAGGAAGAACAACTGGTCCCCCTCGAACCCGGCGGCGACGAGGGGCGCGATCGTGGCCTTCGCCTGCGACGTGACCACGACCACCGCGTCGGGCTGCTCAGCGGCGAAGGCCGCGACCGCGGCGTCGATCGTGCCGCCTGCGTCGAGGGATGCGGTGGCGAGCACCTCGATGCCGTTGCGCCCCAGGGCAACCGTCACGGCATCCGTGAGCGCCGCGCCGCACGCCTCGGTCTGGATCAGGAGCCCGACCGTCTTCGCACCGCTCGCGCCGACCTGCTCGGCGAGCGCGTCGGCCTCGAACGTGC
>JBAQPI010000110.1:0-1561 GCA_049305635.1 Rhodoglobus sp.
CGGCGAGCAGGCTCGTCACCCCGACCGAGCCGACCTTCGACACCCGGGCGATGTCGTTGCGCATGAGGTCGACGATCATGACGTTCTCAGCGCGCTCCTTCTCGCTCGCCAGCAGCTCCTCGCGCAGCCGCCAGTCCCCCGCCTCGGTGCCTCCGCGCGCGCGGGTGCCCTTGATCGGGCGGGACTCGACCATGCCATCCGGGCTCACCTTCAAGAACTGCTCGGGTGAGGCGCTCAGCAGGCTCAGCCCGCCCGCCCGCAGCAGGGCGCCGTGGTGCGTCGGGCTGGATGCCCGGAGCGCCAGATACGTCGACAGCGGGTCGTGGACGCCGTCGACCCGCGTCTCTGTGGTCAGGCACAACTGGTAGGCATCGCCCTCGACGATCGCCGCCTGGCAGGCGCGGACCATGTCGAGGTAGCGCTCGTCGGGGTAGGCCCAGGTCGCCAGATGCGAGCCGCGCTCGCCGGGATCGGGCGTGGCCGCCGGGGCGGCGAGCGCCGCCTCGGCCTCCTCACGCCATGCCCCGGCGTCGCCGAGCGAGAGCAGCAGCACCTCGCCGGCTGCATGGTCGAAGGCCAGGGCTCGGTCGACCCGCAGCCAGGCCGCGACGGGGTAGCGGCTCTCCCGCTCGACCGTCACGCCCATCGTCTCCGCCCGCAACTCGTAGCCGAGCCAGCCGACCCAGCCGAGACGGAACCCCGGCGGGGCGGCGCTCGTGTCGGCATCGCGCCCGATCGAGCGCAGGAACGGCAGCACCCCGCCCGGGAAGTCGGTGACGACCTCGGCGGCACGACCGAGGTAGCTGTGGCCGGTGGTGGCGTGTGGTCCGCTGTCCAGCCAGAACGCGGCATCCGAGTCGCCGCACAGCGCGGCGTAGGCGATCGCGGGGTCGACCCACCGGCCCAGAGAGGCGACGTCGACCCGGTGGCGCATACCCTGAATCCTATGAGTGTCGCGACGATCCACCGCTGGCACGACGGCGCGCTCGAGCCGCTCGAGTACTGCGACATGACGCTCACCAGCGTCGAGGCCGCCGACTCCTGGCTCGTCAGCGACGGCAAGACCCTGGCCCTGGACCTCCACCGGCAGCGGTTCATGACCTCGATCCCTCGCGGACGATACCGCCAGACCGACCCGGCGGCGTTCTGGGATGCGGCGATCGCCGTGATCCCGGACACCGGCGACTGGTTCCCCAGGGTGGAGCTGCACGCGCGACTCGGCGCTCCGCGACTCGTCTTCCGGCTGCGCTCGGCACCGGAACGCCGCCGCTCCGCGGTGCTGGCGACCTGGCGTGACAGGGACCCCCGGCAGGTACCGACCGTGAAGGGGCCCGACCTCGAGCGGCTGAGCCGGGTGCGCACCTCGGTGCAGTCGGAGGGGGCGGATGAGGCGGTGCTGCTCACCGAGGACGGCTATGTCGTCGAGGGAGCGTACTCCGCCCTGCTCTGGTGGCGCGGGGAGATCCTGTGCGGGCCGCCGGCCTCGTTCGAGCGCATCGACTCCGTGACCGCGCGCTCGGTGCTCACGCTCGCCGCCGCGCTCGGCCACGACGTGCACGAG
>JBAQPI010000111.1:0-10580 GCA_049305635.1 Rhodoglobus sp.
CTTTCTGCTTGACTCTGGCTCTGTCGGCCAGTGGGGCCGCACGAATGAGGAGCCAAACATGAGAGCCAGCATCACAGGTGCCGCAGCCCTCGCCGCCGCCGCACTGCTGTTCGGCGCGGGGCCGGCCCAGGCGCACGTCGAGATCGATTCGATCGACGACGGCGTCATCGACTCGGGAAAGGAGACCCACGGCCATCACGACGCCCAGCACGGCGGTGACGAGGGTCACCTGCCCGCCTCCAGTTCGAACGTCGTCGAGATCGGGAGCCTGGACATCTTCGCGCCGGACGAGGAGCCCGGCCGCATCGCCGACGTCTCCGCGCTCGGCGACTACGCGTACCTCACCGCGTTCTGGGAGCCGGACTGCGACCGCGGCGGTGTCTACATCGTCGACATCAGCGATCCGGCAGCCCCGTTCCTGGTCTCCAAGATCCCGAGCCACCGCGGCACGTTCAGCGGTGAGGGCTCTCAGGTGATCACCCTCGACACCCCCGCCTTCTCGGGCGATCTGCTCGCCTATCAGAACGAGATCTGCCCCGGTGACACCAAGGGGGTCGGCGGCGTGACCCTCGTCGACGTCTCCGACCCGTTGCACCCGAAGAAGCTCATCGAGGGCTTCGGCGACATCACGGTGCCGGGCAAGAGCCAGACGCACTCCAACGAGACGCACTCGGTGCGCGTCTGGGCTGATGGGGACAAGGCCTACGCGGTGCTCGTCGACGACGAGGAGGACACCGACATCGACATCCTCGACATCACGAACCCGTCGAAGCCGGTGCTGATCTCCGAGACGTCGCTCGACGCCGAGACGAGCCAGTCGCCCGGTGCGGTCCACGGTGACGCCGTCTTCTTCCACGATGTCGTCGTGGAGAAGATCGACGGCGTCCAGACCATGCTGGTCTCCTACTGGGACGGCGGCTACGCCAAGCTCGACGTCGACGACCCCGCGAACCCGGTGTTCATCGCCGATACCGACTTCGCTGCCAGCGACCCGGTGCGAGCCGAGGTCGCCGGGGAGTCCATCAGCCCGGAGGGCAACGCGCACCAGTCGGAGTTCACGAACGACGACGAGTTCTTCATCGCCACGGACGAGGACTTCGACCCGTACCGCGTGCTGGCGACGATGGAGGACGGGACGGTGTTCACCGCCATCCAGGGATCCGACGTGCCGCAGATCGACACGGATACCTCGCTCGTCGGCGGAACCCGGTACCTCGGACTCGCATGCGACGCGGCCGCCGTGCCACCGGCGGATGCCGCGGGGAGCATCGCGGTGATCGAGCGCGGGGTCTGCGACTTCACCCTCAAGGTGCAGATCGCCGAGGCGGCCGGCTATGCCGGTGCCGTGGTCTTCAACCGCACCGGGGTCGACGGCTGCGACACCCTCGTGTCGATGCTCGTGCAGGCCGGGATCCCGGCGGTGTTCGTCTCGCGCAGCGACGGATTCCGCATCCTCACCGGCGGCGTGCCCGGCGACTACAGCTGTGATGCATCCGGCGCCGGCACGCCCGTGCCGACCCCTGTCGGGGCGAGTGGGCAGGACGTCGACATCGCCGCGGTGTTCGACGGCTGGGGCTACGTGCACCTCTACGACGCCGAGACGATGGCCGACCTCGACCAGTACTACGTGCCGGAGAGTCAGGATCCGGCGTACGCCTCCGGCTTCGGAGACCTCTCGGTGCACGAGGTCGCGACCGACCCCGACGAGAACCTCGCCTATATCTCGTACTACGCAGCCGGCTTCCGCGTCGTGGAGTACGGCCCGGACGGGCTGAACGAGGTCGGGCACTTCATCGCCGAGGGCGGGAACAACTTCTGGGGCGTGGAGGTGCACGAGCACCCGAACGGTCAGAAGTATGTGCTCGCGTCCGACCGCGACAGCGGGCTGTACATCTTCCAGTACACCGGCCCGTGACGATGAGGCCGGGGGCCGACACCGCGGTGTCGGCCCCCGGTGCTGCGCCGCTAGAAGAAGTCGGGCGAGGGCGTCGAGGCCTGGCGGATCGAGACGTCGGCGTGGCGGTCGAAGCGGTAGCCGACACCGCGCACCGTGCGCACGATGTCCTCGAAGTCCCCGAGCTTCGCGCGCAGGCGTCGCACGTGCACGTCGATCGTGCGCTCGTTCGGGACCTCCTCGTCGCCGGCCGACCACAGCGCCGAGATGATCTCGGAGCGGTCGATCGTGCGACCCTCGCGCAGCACGAGGTACTGCAGCAGCTCGAACTCCTTGTAGGTGAGGGAGGCGGCCTCACCATCGAGCAGCACGCGCTTGCGCGAGATGTCCACGACGACCCCGCCGCGCGGCTTGGGTTCGGCGGGAGCATCCTCCTGTCGGTGCTTGGCGAGGGCGGCCGGGTCCTGCAGTGCCAGGCGCACGACATCCACGTCTCGTCCTCCGGCGCCGACCGGCGCGAGGGCGACGGCGGCATAGGTCTCGGCGGAGGGCACGAGTTCGGCGACGAGCTTCTTGATCTCGGCGACGACCTGGGCGAGGTCGGTGCCCGCTTCGATGGCCTTGAACTCGTCGAGGCCGACGTAGAGGGCGAAGCCGCGCGCCTCGGTGCCCTGCGGCACGGCCTGCAGGCGTCGGGGGGCAGCGGGGGCCGTGGCGGGGCCGAGCGGTGTGCGTTCGATGGTGGCAAGAGACATGGTCGTGAAGTCCTCGGTGGGGGTGAAGGGCCCCTGATGATGGGGTTGTGATCCTTCGGGGTGCTGCTGGTCGTGCGGATCGGAGTCACGCCGCGATGAGGGCGATGTCCGGGAGTTCATGCTCGGTTGCGAACCGAACTCGGCGAGGATTGGCCGATCAGGCACACATTCGACAACACATGACCGCGCGAGAACCCATCACCTCGAGGGTGGTCAGGGCGTGAGCGCGTACAGTCATGCACCCAAGTGTCGTGCAGGTGCCACGACTTGTCAAACGGTCCCGTACAGGCGGTCCCCGGCGTCGCCGAGACCGGGCACGATGTAGCCGACCTCGTTGAGCCGCTCGTCGAGGGCTCCGAGCACGACGGTGACCTCGCGGCCGGCGGTCGCCTGCTCGACGGCCGCGACACCCTCGGGCGATCCGATGAGGCAGACGGCCGTGACATCCTTCGCCCCGCGGTCGAAGAGGTACTCGATCGCGGCGATGAGCGAGCCGCCCGTGGCGAGCATGGGGTCGAGGATGAAGCACTGCCGGTTCGAGAGGTCGTCCGGCAGCCGCTCGGCGTAGATGTCGGGCTTGAGCGTCTGCTCGTTGCGCACCATGCCGAGGAAGCCGACCTCCGCGGTCGGGACGAGCTTGACCATGCCTTCGAGCATCCCGAGACCCGCGCGCAGGATCGGCACGACGAGCGGCTTCGGGTCGCTGATCGCGAGCCCCTTGGTCTCGGCGACCGGCGTCGTGATGTCGACCTCGTGCACGCGCACGTGCCGGGTCGCCTCGTAGGCCAGGAGTGTCACCAGCTCCTCGGCGAGGGCGCGGAACGTCGGCGAGGGGGTGTTCTCGTCGCGCAGCACCGTGAGCTTGTGGGTGACGAGCGGGTGGTCGGCAACGTGGACTCGCATAGGCTCAATCTACTGTGAGGGACTATGAGGAGTGGATGGCCGAGGCCATCTCCGAGGCCCGCATCGCGCTCGCGAGCGGCGACATCCCGGTCGCCGCGATCCTGGTGGATGCCGCGGGCAACCGCCTCGCCGTCGGCCGCAACGAGCGCGAGCTGAGCCACGATCCCACCGCCCACGCTGAGATCGTCGCGATCCGCGCGGCCGCCCAGGAACTCGGCACCTGGCACCTCGAGGACACCACGCTCGTGGTCACGCTTGAGCCGTGCACGATGTGCGCCGGCGCGATCCTGCAGGCGCGGATCCCGCGGGTGGTGTTCGGGGCCTGGGACGAGAAGGCGGGCGCCGCCGGCAGCGTGCACGACGTGCTCCGCGACCAAAGGCTGCCGCACCGCGTCGAGGTCGTCGCGGGCGTGCTCGCCGAGGAGTGCGCAGGACTGCTCGCGGACTTCTTCGACGAGCTGCGTTAGCTCACCAGAACACGGCGACGAGCACGTTGACGACCGCGAGGCCGCCGGCGGCATGGAACCACGGCTGCACCTTGCCGCCCTTGCGCTGCGTCACGACCGCGAGGATCGCGGCCACGAGCACGATCACCGCGATGCCGAGCTTGACCGTGACCTTGATCATGTCGATGTCGTCGCCCGTCGCCTCGCCGACCCCGACGAGACCCACCCCGGTGACAACCTGCACGATGGCGCCGTACAGGGTCGGGCCGAGCACGAAGTCGCTCTTGCGGCGCAGCTGCACGAAGAAGGAGCCGATGATCGCCGCGAGGCCGAGCATGTGCGCGGCGAAGAGGATCGAGTGCAGGATGTCCATGGTCAGTCCGTTCCCTTGATGACGATCGCGTCGGTCGTCGGCGCGACGGCGTTGGCCGGAACGTAGACGTCCGGTTCCACGTAGATGACCCGCGCGACCGGGACGGCGGCCCGGATGGCGGCTTCCACCGAGTCGATGCTCGAGGAGATGTCGGCGAGCTTGGCCTTACTCGAGAAGGCCACCTTCGCCCCGACGAGCAGTTCGTCGGGTCCCAGGTAGAGGGACTTCATGTGGATGAGCGCCTCCACGTCCTTGTGATCCTCGATCGCCTTGCGGATCGCGGCGTCATCCTCCGCACCGGCGCCTTCGCCGACCAGGAGGCTCTTGGTCTCGATGCCGAGCACGATCGCGACGAGCACGAGCAGCACGCCGATCGCGAGAGTGCCGACGGCGTCCCAGAGCGGGTTGCCGGTGACGATCGTCAACCCGACGCCCGCGAAGGCGAAGGTGAGGCCGAGCAAGGCCGCGACATCCTCGAGCAGCACGACCGGCAGCTCGGGTGCCTTCGCGTGCCGGATGAACTGCACCCAGCTCTGCTTGCCGCGCGTGTGGTTGGACTCCTTCACGGCGGTGCGCAGCGAGAACGACTCGAGCACGAGCGCGATCGAGAGCACGAGCATCGGCAACCACGGCACCTCGAGCGCGTGCGGGTGCTGCAGCTTGTCGATGCCCTCGTAGATCGAGAACACGCCGCCGATCGAGAACAGGATGATGGCGACGACGAATGCGTAGACGTAGCGCTCCCGACCGTAGCCGAAGGGATGCGCATGGTCGGCGGACTTCCTGGACTGCCGACCCCCGATGAGCAGCAGCAACTGGTTGCCGGAGTCGGCGAGCGAGTGCACGCTCTCGGCGAGCATCGAGGACGAGCCGGAGAACACGAAGGCGATGAACTTGGTCGCCGCGATGCCGGTGTTCGCGAGCAGCGCCGCGATGATCGCCTTGCTTCCGCCGGATGCACTCATGCCGCCAATCCTAGGATGATCCCGTGACCACCACGCTTCCCACCATCGCCGTCATCGGCGCCGGCGCCATGGGCGGCGCGATCCTGTCCGGACTGCTCGCGCCGGAGGTGACGGTGGCGGGTGGCATCCGCGTCACCAACCGCACCGAGGCCAAGGCTCGCGCCCTCGACGGCCCGGGGGTCACCTCGTACGCCCTCGAGTCGGTGCCGGACGGCAACCTGCTCGCGGTGGACGGCGCGGCCATCGTGCTGCTCGGCGTCAAGCCGGCGATGGTGCCCGAGACCCTCGCCGCGCTCGCACCGGCGCTGGACCCGGCGGCCCTCGTCATCAGCGTCGCCGCAGGGGTCACGACCGCGACCATGGAGTCGCTCGTACCGAACCCCGTGCTGCGCGCGATGCCGAACACGCCCGCCATCGTGGGCAAGGCGGTCACGGGCCTTGCCGCCGGCGCCCGTGCCGTCGGCGAGCAGCTGGCGCTCGGTCGCGCGCTGTTCGAGACGGTCGGCGCGGTCGTCGAGGTTCCCGAGCAGCAGATCGACGCGCTCTCCACGATCTCCGGCTCCGGCCCCGCCTACGTGTTCTACCTCGTCGAGGAGCTCACGCGCACCGCGGTCGACCTCGGCTTCGCCCCCGAGGTCGCGGCCCGCCTCGTGACCGGCACGTTCGACGGCGCGATCGCCCTGCTGAAGGCATCCGACGACACACCCGCCTCACTGCGCGCCCAGGTGACGAGTCCCAAGGGCACGACGGAGCGTGCGATCGCGGTCATGCAGCAGGCCGACCTCAAGGGCATGTTCGACCGCGCGACGGCCGCGGCGCTCGCCCGCGCGCGGGAGCTGGCCGCGGGGCGCTGACTCCCGGCGGTCTCGCGACCCTAGCTGGCGAGCGTTGCAAACCGTTCGATATCGGCGGAGTTCCCGCTGACGATCACCAGATCGTGGTTGGAGATGACGGTCTCGGGCGTCGCGTAGGTGAAGTCCTTGCCTGGCGACTTCACGCCGACGACCGTGATGCCGTACTTCGAGCGCACCCCCGACTCGGCCAGGCTGACGCCGCGGATCGGCTTCGGCGGGTACATCTTGACGATCGCGAAGTCGTCGTCGAACTCGATGAAGTCGATCATGCGCCCGGAGACGAGGTGGGCGACGCGCTCGCCCGCCTCGGCCTCCGGGTAGATCACGTGGTTCGCACCGATGCGGGAGAGGATCTTGCCGTGCGACTGGCTGATCGCCTTGGCCCAGATCTGCGGGATCTTGAGGTCCACGAGGTTCGCGGTGATCAGCACGCTCGCCTCGACGGAGGAGCCGACCGCAACGACGGCGATCGCGAAGTCCGCCGCGCCGATCTGCTGCAGGGCGTCGATGCTGCGCGCATCGGCCTGCACGGCGTGCGTCACCCGCTCCGACCACTTCTGCACGAGGCCGGCGTCCTCGTCGATCGCGAGCACCTCGCGATCGAGTCGCTGCAGCTGGCCGGCGGTCGCGGCGCCGAAGCGGCCGAGACCGATCACCAGGACGGGTGCGTCGTGGGGGATCTTGTCAACCAACGATGGGCCTCTCTTCCGGTCGTTTGAACAGTTTGGGGTGCTGGCTCGCCGCGAGCGCCGCGGCGAGGGTGACCGTGCCGATCCGGCCGAAGAACATCGTGGCGGCGAGCACGTACTGGGCGGGCTCCGAGGTGCTCGCGGTGAAGCCCGTGGAGAGCCCGCAGGTCGCGAACGCGCTGATGACGTCGAAGAGCACGTGGTCGAGGGAGGCGTCGGTGATGAGCAGCAGGATCATACAGGCCGCGGCCACCGTCGTCGCCCCCCAGAGCACGACGCTCACCCCCAGACGCAGCACGTCGGAGGGGATCTTTCGCTCGTAGGCCTCCATGTCCTCATGGCCCCGCGCCTCGGCGAAGGCCGCGAGGAAGAGCACCGCGAGCGTCGTGACCTTGATGCCGCCCGCGGTCGAGGCCGAGCCGCCGCCGATGAACATCAGCATGTCCGTCACGAGCAGGCTCGAACCGTCGAGTTGTCCCATGTCGATCGTGGAGAACCCGCCCGAGCGGGCCATCGTCGAGATGAAGACGCTCTGCAGGATGCGCTGGCCCGTATCCATGTCCGCGAACGCGCGGTCGAACTCGAGCAGGTAGTACGCGACCGAGCCCCCGACGAGCAGCAGCGCGAAGGTCAGCAGCGTGACCTTGACGTGTAGCGACCAGCGGCGCGGCCGGCGCAGGTTGCGGCTCAGTACGAAGATCACGGGGAACCCGATCGCCCCCGCCACCACCGCCAGCATGAGAACCGATAAGAACCAGACGTCCCCGGCGTAGTCGGCGAGCCCGAACTCCAGCGGGAGGAAGCCCGTGTTGGTGAAGGCCATGGCCGAGATGTAGACCGACTGCCAGGCCGCCTCGAGCAGGGGCACGCCCTCGATGAGCATCCGAGGGAACAGCAGCAGGGCGATCACGGCCTCGATGACGAGCATCGAGATGGCGACCGTCAGCAGGAGACCGCCGGTCTCGCCGAGCCGCACCGCCTGCCCCTCCGCGACCGGCCCCTTGCGGATGCGCAGGGGATTCGAGTCCCCTGCCGCGAGGAGCTTCTGTCGCAGGCCGAGCTTGCGGCTGATCACCAGTCCGAGGATCGAAGCCATCGTGAGCACCCCGACTCCGCCGATCTCGACCCCGAGGAAGACGAGGATGTTGCCGAATGGCGACCAGTAGGTCGCCATGTCGACGGTCGACAGGCCCGTGACGCAGATCACGGAGACCGCGGTGAAGAGCGCGTCGACGAGCGGCGCGCGCTCGCCGCTCGCCGTCGCGAAGGGCAGCGAGAACAGCAACGTGAAGATGAGCACGAGACCGGCGAAGATCACGATCGCGAAGCGCGCCGGCGTCGCCGCCACGAACGCATCGACGCGGTCCCTGGCGGTCTCCCAGAGCCCATCGCGCGAGACCGGCCTTCCGCGCATCGTCCCTCCTCATGCCTGACGTGACGAAGCTTAGCCACGCTACCCTGATCTGATGGCAGACATCTTCGACGTCGTCTCGGATCCGACGCGGCGCGACCTCATGCAGGTGCTGCTCGAGCAGTACGTCTCGCGCGAGTCCGCGACGGGTGAGATCAGCGTAGGGGATATCGTCGAACGGCTCGGGCTCAGCCAGCCCACGGTGTCCAAGCACCTCAGGGTGCTGCGCGACCACGGCCTGGTCTCGGTGCGCGAAGACGGGCAGCACCGCTACTACAGGCTGGATGCCGCGCCGCTCGAGTCGCTCGAGGACTGGCTCATCCCGTTCCTGTCCGCCGACTTCGACGACGAGATACCCCTCGACGACGGCGGCCCGGCGGTGTTCGCGGCGTGGTCCGGCGCCGACGTGGCCGAGAACCTCGGGCGCAGGATCGCGGAGGGGCAGCACCAGGCCCGCGCCGTCATCCATGATGCTTCTGAGGCGGTGCAGCGTCGCCTGCCGACGATCATCCGGCGGCGCCCGTTCCGCAAGGGCTGACCTCCCGGATGCGGGGTGGACACCGTCTCACTCCAGCCCCTAATGTGAACGTTTGACACACCAGTCACAGGAGTTCTCTTCCCAAAGGGGCACACGCATGGCCGCGGATCTCTCCGATGTGCGCTTCCTCACGGTCGCCGAGGTGGCCGAGATGATGCGTGTGTCGAACATGACCGTGTACCGCATGGTGCATTCCGGGGACCTCCCGGCGGTGCGGTTCGGCCGTTCGTTCCGCATCCCCGAGTCGGCCGTCGTGGCCGCGATCGCGACCCCGATCTCCGACGTCGGCTGAGTCGCGACTCCGCCGGACTTCGCTCGATCACCGATTCCGGCTAAACTCGGTGAGTCTTCCCACGGTTCTGACGGACCGAGTGGTCCAGATCAGCTACCAGTGAGGTAAACCTATGGGTTCAGTCATCAAGAAGCGCCGCAAGCGGATGGCCAAGAAGAAGCATCGCAAGCTGCTGCGCAAGACGCGTCACCAACGCCGCAACAAGAAGTAACGTCAGCTCCGCCGCCCGACCGACCGCGCCTCGCGACGCACTCGCCTGCGCGCGTCCCGGATGCTCGATCGGCTGAGCGGCAGCACCGTCCAGTCGTGCTCGGTCGCGTGGGCGAGCAGCCTCGCATCCGGGTTCACGACGACGCGGTTGCCGACGAGGCTCAGCAGCGGGATGTCGTTGCTCGAGTCCGAATAGGCCCAGCAGTCCGCGAGGTCGGCCCCGCGGTCGCGCGCGTGCTCCTCGGCGACCGCGGCCTTCTCCTCGCCATGCAGCACGTGCCCGTCGAGTGCCCCGGTGAAGACGCCGTCGAGCGCCTGCACGCGCGTGCCAAGCGCACCGGTGAGGCCGAGCCGGTCGGCGATCACCTGCGCGACGGCCTGCGGCGTCGCCGTGATGAGCCATACCTCGTGGCCCTTGGCGAGGTGCTCCTTGGTGAGTCCCACGGTCTCAGGCCACAACCGGGGCACCAAGCGCTTGTCGTAGATCTCGTTGGCGAGGGCGATGAGCGCGGTCTCGCTGTGGCCGCCGACGAGCCCGAGGGCACGCTCCTTCGCGCTCGCGAGGTGCGCCCGGTTCTCCCCGACGGCGAGGAAGCGGAACTGGTGCCACGCGAACACCGCAATGTCGCGCCAGGAGATGAGGCCGCGCTTGAAGGCCTCGCGACCGACGTAGTACACGCTCGCACCCTTGATGAGCGTGTTGTCGACATCGAAGAAGGCGAGGATGGTGCGTTCGCTCGGGGTCGGCGTCGCTGCGGGGGACATCGCGATTAGTCTATGGGCGTGCCATCGATCCGCCTCACGTTGCTGTCCAAGCCGGGGTGTCACCTGTGCGACGCGGCTCGGGAGGTCGTGACCGAGGTCGTCGCGGGACTCGCCGACGGGGCATCCGTGACCGTGGAGGAGCGGTCGATCCTCGACGATCCCGAACTGAACGCGCGGTACTGGGACGAGATCCCCGTCCTGCTCATCGACGGTGTCGTGCACAACATCTGGCGCATCGATCCCGAGCGTCTGCGCGCAGCCCTCGAGCAGGTGACGGCCTGAGCGTCAGAGCGCCGCTGCCTGCTCCGGCTCGGCCTGCTCCGGCACCGGCACGGCCTGCTCCGGCACCGGGATCGGGCCGGTCATCCGCTCGGCGAGCTTGTCGCGCTCCGCGGCGAGCGAGGCGAGTGTCGAGTTCTCGAGACCGGGCTGCAGCATCTCGTCGAAGGGGTTCGGCATGCCGCTCTTGATGTGGACGGCCTCGG
>JBAQPI010000112.1:0-5708 GCA_049305635.1 Rhodoglobus sp.
AGCTCGCGCACCCGCTCGGTCAGTTCGGCGTTCTGGGTCTCGAGCTGCAGAATGCGCTTGACGCCCTCGAGGTTGAGGCCCTCCGCGCTCAACGCGGCGACCTCACGCAACTGCACGACATCCCGCATCGAGTACCGGCGGGACTGGCCCGCGGTGCGCTTGGGGCTCACCAGGCCGAGGCGGTCGTACTGGCGCAGCGTCTGCGGGTGCATGCCGGCGAGCTCGGCCGCGACCGCGATCGCGAACACGGGGGTCTCGGCGTCCATCGTCAGCTCCTCGCCCTCGCGATGAGCTCGTCTCGGGGGTTCTCGTGCGGCAGCGCCGCGGCGAAGGCCTCGAGGTGCGCGAGCGCCTCGGTCGAGAGGTGGTCGGGCACCGCCACCTGCACCTCGGCGAGCAGGTCGCCCGTGCCCTTCGCGGTCGCGACGCCGCGCCCCTTGACCCGCAGGATCCGCCCGCTCGGGGTGCCTGGCGCGACCTTGAGCTTGACCGGCTCGCCGCCGAGCGTCGGCACCTCGATCGTCGCCCCGAGCACGGCCTCCGGGAAGGTGACCGGCACGACGACCCGCAGGTGCATGCCGTCCCGCTCGAACACGGGATGCTTGCGCACCGCGACGGTGAGCACCAGGTCGCCGGGCTCGCCGCCGTCGCGGCTCGGCTCACCCTTGCCCTTGAGTCGGATCTTCTGCCCGTCGCTGACGCCGGCCGGGATCTTGACGTTGATCGCCTTGCCGCCGGCCGGCTGCAGTTTGATCGTCTCGCCCCGAATGGCCGTGACGAAATCGAGGGTCGTGGATGCCGCGACGTCGCGCCCAGGCGTCGGCCCGCCGAATCCGCGGTAGCCGCCGCTCGAGGTGCCGAATCCGCCGGAGCCGCCGAACATGCCGCCGAGCAGATCCTCGAAACTCGCGGAGGACTGCGCGCGCTGGCCGCCGCCGAACATGCCGCCGAAGACGTCCTCGAAGCCGCTCGAACCACCGGGGGCGGTGAACCGGGCGCCCGAGCCCATGGCGCGGATCTGGTCGTACTCCTTGCGCAACTCCGGGTCGGAAAGCACCGAATGGGCTTCGCTGATCTCCTTGAACTTCGCCTCGGCCTTCGCATCCCCGGGGTTGGAGTCGGGGTGGTACTGGCGCGCGAGCTTGCGGTAGGTCTTCTTCAACTCGGCCTCGGAGACGTCCTTGGAGACGCCGAGGACGGCGTAGAAGTCCTTGTCGAACCAGTCCTGGCTGGCCACGGTGCCTCCTCGGCCTACTCGGCGGGGACGGAGACGGCGACCTTGGCGGCGCGAACCAGCCGCTCGCCCAGAATGTAGCCGGGCTCGATCACGTCCGCGACGGTCTGCTCGGTGGCATCCGGGCTCGGAAGCTGCACGACAGCCTCGTGGATGCTGGGGTCGAAGGGCTCGCCCTTGACCCCGACCTGCTTGAGCCCGTACTTCTCGAACGACGCGCGCAGCTTCTGCGCGACGAGCGCCAGCGGCGAACCCTCCACCAGGTCGCCGTGCGCCTCGGCGCGCGACAGGTCGTCGATGGCCGGCAACAGCGATCGCAGCACCTCGGCGATGACCGCCTCGCGGTTGGCCGCGCGGTCGCGCTCCACGCGCTGCCGGAAGTTCACGAGCTCGGCCTGGGCGCGCAGCATGTCGTTGCGCATGTCGGCGACGAGGTCGCGGCCGGCCTCGTCGAGCAGGGCCTGGTCCTCCGGGCTCAACTCCCCAGCCAGGGCGGGGGCGGCATCCTCCTCGGACGCCGCCTCCGCGGCAGGCTCGCGGACGTCACCGGTCTCCGGGTCGATCCTGCGCTTGTCGCGGATGATCGGCTCGTCCTTCGGGGGTTCGTCCTTCTCGGATCCGTCCTTGTCGGCCATTACTTCTTGGGCTCTTCCTCGTCGTCGACGACCTCGGCGTCGACGATGTCCTCGTCGGACTCCGCGGCCGGCTCCTCGGCGGAATCGGCACCGGGCTGCGCCTGGGCGGCCGAGTAGATGGCCTCGCCGAGCTTCTGCTGGCTCTCGTTGAGCTTGTCGAAGGCGGTCTTGACCGCGGCCTCGTCGTCGCCCGCGAGCGCCGTGTTGAGGGCGTCGACATCGGCCTGCACCTCGGTCTTGACCTCCTCCGGCAGCTTGTCGGCGTTGTCCTTGATGAGCTTGTCGGTCGAGTAGGCGAGCTGCTCCGCGGTGTTGCGGGTCTCGGCGGCCTCGCGGCGGGCCTTGTCCTCCGCGGCATGCTCCTCGCCCTCGCGCACCATGCGCTCGATGTCCTCCTTGGAGAGCGCCGAGCCGCCGGTGATGGTCATCGACTGCTCCTTGCCCGTGCCCTTGTCCTTCGCGGAGACGTGCACGATGCCGTTGGCGTCGATGTCGAAGGTGACCTCGACCTGCGGGATGCCGCGGGGCGCCGGCGCGATGCCGGTGAGCTCGAAGGTGCCGAGGTTCTTGTTGTCCCTCGTGAACTCGCGCTCGCCCTGGAACACCTGGATCGCCACCGACGGCTGGTTGTCGTCGGCCGTCGTGAAGGTCTCGCTGCGCTTGGTGGGGATCGCGGTGTTGCGCTCGATGAGCTTCGTCATGATGCCGCCCTTGGTCTCGATCCCGAGGCTCAGGGGGGTCACATCGATGAGCAGCACGTCCTTGCGCTCGCCCTTCAGCACGCCGGCCTGCAGGGCCGCGCCGACGGCGACGACCTCGTCGGGGTTGACGCCCTTGTTGGGGTCCTTGCCGCCGGTGAGCTTCTTCACGAGGTCCACGACCGCGGGCATGCGGGTCGAGCCGCCCACGAGCACGACGTGCGCGACATCGGCGAGCTTGACCCCCGCCTCCTTGATGACGTCGTTGAAGGGCTTCCGGGTGCGCTCGAGCAGGTCGGCGGTGAGCTCCTCGAACTTGGCGCGCGTGAGCGTCTCGTCGAGGTTGGCCGGCCCGTTCTCGGTCAGCGAGAGGTAGGGCAGCTGGATGGTGGTCGACATCTGCGAGGACAGTTCCTTCTTCGCCTGCTCGGCCGCCTCCTTGAGTCGCTGGAGCGCGATCTTGTCCTTGGAGACGTCGACGCCCGTGGTGTCCTTGAAGCGCTGGATCAGGTACGAGACGACGCGCCCGTCCCAGTCGTCGCCGCCGAGGCGGTTGTCGCCCGCGGTGGCCTTGACCTGGATGGTGGAGAAGTCGTCGTCCTTGCCCACCTCGAGCAGCGAGACGTCGAAGGTGCCGCCGCCGAGGTCGAAGACGAGGATGAGCTCGTCCTCCTTGCCCTTGTCGAGACCGTAGGCGAGCGCGGCCGCGGTGGGCTCGTTGATGATGCGCAGCACGTTGAGGCCCGCGACCTCGCCGGCCTCCTTGGTGGCCTGGCGCTCGGCGTCGTTGAAGTACGCGGGCACCGTGACGACCGCGTCGGTCACCGCCTCACCGAGGTACTGCTCGGCGTCGCGCTTGAGCTTGGCGAGGATGCGCGCGGAGATCTCCTGCGGCGTGTACTTCTTGCTGTCGATCTCGACGTTCCAGTCGGTGCCCATGTGGCGCTTGACTGAGGCGATCGTGCGATCGACGTTGGTGACGGCCTGGCGCTTGGCGGTCTCGCCGACCAGCACCTCGCCGTCCTTCGTGAAGGCGACGACCGAGGGGGTCGTGCGAAAGCCTTCGGCGTTGGCGATGACGGTGGGCTCGCCACCTTCGAGGACGGCGACCACCGAGTTGGTGGTGCCCAGGTCGATGCCTACTGCTCGGGCCATGTTCTTGGTTCTCCTTGGTTTGACTCGCGGCGACTTGAGCCGCGATGCATCAAGTTTGCCGCCTGTGGATAACTCTGTCAAGCAAGTTGAGCGAACGCGGCTCAAGTCCGGTTTCGACGTGCCAGTTCACCACCCGGCCACCCGCAGCCACTAGCGTGTGAGCATGACGGACCGCACGCCCGATTCTGCTCCCGACGTCACGATCCCGGTCGCCGCCAACACCCTCGCGGTGGGGGTCGTCGGCAGGGAACTCGATGACGACAAGGTCGTCCCGCGCAAGCAGGTGGTCTCCTGGGCTCTGTGGGACTGGGCGACCCAACCCTTCAACTCGGTGATCCTGACCTTCGTCTTCGCATCGCTGTACCTGATCTCCGACAATTTCCTCCCCGCGGACATCGCCGCACTCGCCGCGGACGACCCGATCAAGGAGCGCGCGCTCGCCGACCTGTCGGCGGGCTACGGCTGGGCGACCTTCGGCGCCGGCCTCCTCATCCTGTTGCTGGCACCCGTGCTCGGGCAGCGTGCGGATGCCTCGGGCCACAAGAAGCGCTGGCTCATCGTCTTCACGGCCGCACTCGCCCTGCTGCAGTTCACCCTGTTCTTCGTCTACGCCGATCCGTCCTATTTCTGGTTCGGCGCGATCGTGCTCGCGCTCGGCGCCGTGGTGTCGGAGATCGCCGGCGTCAACTACAACGCCATGCTCGTCCAGGTCTCGAATCGCAAGACCATCGGCAAGGTCAGCGGCCTCGGTTGGGGGCTCGGCTACATCGGCGGCATCGTCGCCCTCGTCATCGTGGTCGCGCTGACCTTCGCCGACTGGTTCGGCATGGACACCTCAGACGGCCTCGCCTATCGCCTCATCGCCGTCGGTGCCGCCGTCTGGACGATCGTGTTCTCGTTGCCGCTCGTCTTCAACGTGCCTGAGGGCGCACCCAGCGGCGCGATCACGGGCAGGGTCGGATTCTTCCGCAGCTACGTCGTGCTCGTCAACGACATCGTCGCGCTCTTCCGTGAGTCGCGGCCGACGTTCTGGTTCCTGCTCGCGAGCGCCATCTACCGCGACGGCCTCGCCGGGGTCTTCGCCTTCGGCGGCATCCTCGCCGCAGTGGCGTTCGGCTTCACGGCGAACGAGGTCATGATCTTCGGGATCGCCGCGAACATCGTCGCCGGGGTCTCCACGATCTTCGGGGGGCGGGCGGACGACCGGTTCGGCCCCAAGGCGGTCATCCTGTTCGCCCTGTTCGGCCTCGTTGCCATGGCGGTGCTCATCTTCGCGTTGCACGAGACGGGCACGGCCGTGTTCTGGGCCGGCGGCCTCATGCTCTCCGCCTTCGTCGGCCCGGCCCAGGCGGCGAGCCGTTCCCTGCTCGCCCGCGTCACCCCGGACGGGCGCCAGGGGGAGGTGTTCGGCCTCTACGCGACGACCGGTCGGGTGGCGAGCTTCCTCTCCCCCTTGCTGTGGGCGCTGTTCATCACGGTGTTCGGCGCGACGATCTTCGGCGTGCTCGGGATCGCCGTCATCCTGCTCGTCGGCGCGATCCTGCTGATCTTCGTGCGCGTGCCGAAGTTCGGCCGCGTCGCGCAGTAGCGATCCGGCATCAGTCGCCGCGGGACCGCTCCACGAAGGCTGTCGCGAACCGGGTCAGGAACTCGGCGAAGGCCGCCGCCTCCTCGGGAGTGAAGCCCGCGAGGGCGTCCGCGACCGTGGAGCGCCGTCGCGCCTCGGCCGCCTCGAGCAGGCCGCGACCGGCATCCGTGAGCTGCACGACGCTGCGCCTGGCGTCCCGGTCGTCGGGCCGGCGGGTGACCAGGCCGCGCTCGGCCGAGTCGTTGACGAGCCGGCTCGCGCGGGGCTGGTCGACGCCGATCGCCTCCGCGAGGTCCGAGACGCTCTGGCCGTCGCGCTCGCGCAGGGCCGCGAGCAGGCGGATGCGCGCGGCGCCGGCGAAACGGCCCTCGTGCGGTCCATGGTGGGCGTGCTCGCCC
>JBAQPI010000113.1:0-3038 GCA_049305635.1 Rhodoglobus sp.
GCCGTGAACCCGAAGCGGTCGCGCAGGGGGTTGGGCAGCAGTCCGGAGCGGGTCGTCGCACCGACGAGCGTGAACGGCGCGAGGTCGAGCGGGATGGAGGTCGCGCCCGCGCCCTTGCCGACCATGATGTCGATGCGGAAGTCCTCCATCGCCAGGTACAGCATCTCCTCCGCGGAGCGCGCCATCCGGTGGATCTCGTCGATGAACAGCACCTCCCCCGGCACCAGGGAGGAGAGCACCGCGGCGAGATCGCCGGCGTGCTGGATCGCCGGGCCGCTCGACATGCGCAGCGGCCGGGAGCTCTCGTGGGCGATGATCATCGCGAGCGTGGTCTTGCCCAGCCCCGGCGGCCCGGCGAGCAGGATGTGATCGGGGGTGCGGTGCTGCATGGCCGCGGCCCGCAGCAGCAGCTGCAGCTGCCCGCGCACCTTGGTCTGGCCGACGAACTCGGCCAGCGAGCGCGGACGCAGGGCGCCCTCGAAGGCGAGCTCGGCATCCGACTCGACGGTGGGCTGCACGATGGAGTCGGTCACGAGGCACTCCCGGCGCCCGACTGCGCGAACGGTGCGGCCTGCGGTCCGAGGCCCGCGAGGGCGAGGCGCAGCAGCGCGGGTACCGCGTCGCGGTCCGACTCGGTGGCGAGGGCGAGGGCGTCTTCCACCGCCTGCATCGCGACCCGCTCCGGCCAGCCCAGGCCGACAAGGGCGACCGCGACGTCGTCGCGCACGCTCGCGGGGCCTGCGGGGGTGGCTCGAGCGGGCGAGGCGACGATGAGCTTGCCTGCGAGTGAGACGACGATGAGCTTGGCGGTCTTCGGCCCGATGCCGGAGACCCTGCGGAACGCCGCGTCGTCCTCCGTGGCGACCGCGTTCGCAACCTGGGATGGCGTCATGGCCGCGAGCACGCCCATCGCGCTCTTCGGCCCGACGCCGGTCACGCCGCGCAGCAGGTCGAACACCGCGAGCTCCTCGGCGTCGGCGAAGCCGAACAGCGAGAGGTCGTCCTCGCGCACGACGAGGGCGGTGTGCACGAAGGCCTCCGCCCCCACGCGCAGCGACAGGGCGTGCTGCGGCGTGACCTGCACCGCGAGGCCCACCCCGCCGACCTCGACCACCACGCTCGTGCCGAGCGCGGCGAGCACCGTGCCGCGCACGGACGCGATCACGCCGGGGCTCCGTTCGAAGTCATGTTCGAATCTTAGGCCCGAGCGGCCTTCTCCGCGTCGCGCCACGCCCGTTGCGCCGGTGTGAGCGGCTCGGTCGCCCCGTCGGCGCGACCGCGCCGCGTGTCGTTCAGGGTTCCCGCGCGCCAGCCATGGCAGATCGCGATCGCGAGCGCGTCTGCGGCATCCGCCGGTCTCGGCACCTCGTCGAGGTCGAGCACGCGCGCGACCATCACACCCAACTGGCGCTTGTCCGCCGAGCCGTAGCCGGTGATCGCGGCCTTCACCTCGCTCGGCGTGTGCAGCCCCACCGTGAGGCCCCGGGATGCCGCGACCTGCAGCGCCACCCCGCTCGCCTGCGCCGTGCCCATGACGGTGCGCAGGTTGTGCTGCGCGAACATGCGCTCGAGGCCGACCGTGGCGGGCTCGAACTCGTCGAGCACGGCCGCGATCCCCTCGGCGATCGCGAGCAGCCGCAGCTCGAGCGGGAACTCGGGCGGGGTGCGGATCACCCCGACGTGCACGAGCCTGGCGGTGCGGGTGGGCGAGACATCCACGACGCCCACACCGCAGCGGGTCAAGCCAGGGTCGATCCCCAGCACTCTCAGCACGCTCTGCCCCGCATCGTCATGCGGACTAGTCTTCGTCGAGTTCGGCCTGCACCTCGGGCGACACGTCGTAGTTGGCGTAGATGTTCTGCACGTCGTCGGAGTCCTCGAGCGCGTCGATGAGGCGGATCACCCTGCGCGCGGTCTCGGCGTCGACGTCGACGGTGAGGCTCGGCACGAACTCCGCCTCGGCGGCGTCGTAGTCGATGCCGGCCTCCTGCAGGGCCTTGCGCGCCTCGACGAGCTGGGATGGGTCGGTGATGACCTCGAAGCCGCCGCCGTGGTCCTTGACCTCCTCGGCGCCCGCGTCGAGCACCGCGAGCAGGATGTCGTCCTCGCTGACCGCGTCGGTCTTCGTGATCGAGATGACGCCCTTGCGGTGGAAGTTGTAGGCCACGCTGCCCGGGTCGGCCATGGTCGCGCCGTTGCGCGTCATGATCGTGCGCACCTCGGCCGCGGCGCGGTTCTTGTTGTCGGTGAGGCACTCGACGAGCAGCGCGACCCCGTTGGGCCCGTAACCCTCGTACATGATCGTCTGGTAGTCGACCGACTCGCCGGAGATGCCGGCCCCGCGCTTGATGGCGCGGTCGATGTTGTCGTTGGGCACCGAGGTCTTCTTGGCCTTCTGCACGGCGTCGTACAGGGTCGGGTTTCCCGCGAGATCGGCGCCGCCGATCTTGGCCGCGACCTCGATGTTCTTGATGAGTTTGGCGAACGACTTTGCACGGCGCGAATCCTTGATCGCCTTCTGATGCTTGGTCGTGGCCCACTTGGAATGGCCTGACATGGGGATCATTCTATGGTTCGCGTAGCGTGGTGCCGTTGCGTGGTTCCGGATCCCCGATACCAAGAACGCCTTCGAGCCCTCCCTCGGCGGCAAAGCCGGGCACCTGACCGCGGCGGCGGACTTGCGCGCCATGGCCGCGTTCTACCGTGAGCATCGGGCGGATCGCTCGAAGCGCTTTTCAGGTTCAGTTGAGCGCTGTCCGGATTATCCACTCGACGCCCGCCTGAACCTGAAAAGCGCACCTTCAGTCCCGCAGCCGCACGCCCGCGTTACGCAACTCCAGCTGCGCGAGCTCGCGCACCACCCGTTCGTCGCCACGCCGCCACGCCCCCAGTGCATCCGGGCTCACGGCCGCGATCGCCGGGAGCTTCTGGTTCGCCAGGGCGCGCAGCGCGAGCAGGTCCATGCCGACCCCGGAAACGACGACCGCCTTCGCCCGCCCCGCGCGCCGCACGAAGCGGATGCGCGGCACGAGCCACAG
>JBAQPI010000114.1:0-2743 GCA_049305635.1 Rhodoglobus sp.
GTGCACGACCGGATGCTGTACTTCCGCAGCGCACCCGGCACCAAGCTCATGGAGCTGGTCGAGCATCCCCACGTCGCCGTGCAGGTCGAACGGCTGCGCGAGGGCCGCTGGTCGAGCGTCGTGATCAAGGGCCGGGCCGAGCGCCTCGCGTTCGACGACGAGATCATCGAATCCGGTGTGATGGCGCTGGCGACCAGCGGGCTCGGCGAGAAGCACAACTACGTGCGCGTGACCCCCGACGCGATCACCGGCAGGAGCTTCCCGGCGCGGTAGGCGATTACGCTAGAGGGATGCCCGCACGCGTCGCAGACCCCGTCTCGACCCCGCCGTCCCTCGACATCTCGGCGATCGCGCGGCCGGAGCGCGCCGAGGCTCTGCTCGCCACCCTCAAACAGCGAGTGGTGATCGCCGACGGCGCGATGGGCACGATGCTGCAGGAGTTCGACCCGACCCTCGAGGACTTCCAGCAGCACGAGGGCTGTAACGAGATCCTCAACGTCAGCCGCCCCGACATCCTCGAGTCGATCCACGGCGCCTACCTGGAAACCGGCATCGACGCGATCGAGACCAACACCTTCGGCGCGAACTGGTCGAATCTCTCCGACTACGGCATCGAGGATCGCATCGAGGAGCTCGCGCGCGCGGGCGCGGAGATCGCGCGGCGGACGGCCGAGGCCTTCGAGGCCCGCGATCACCGGGTGCGCTGGGTGCTGGGCTCCATGGGCCCCGGCACGAAGCTGCCGAGCCTCGGGCACACCACCTACGCCCACCTCAAGGCGACGTTCGCTCTCCAGGCGCGCGGGCTCATCCTGGGCGGCTCCGACGCGCTGCTCATCGAGACCTCGCAGGACATCCTGCAGACCAAGGCGGCCGTCAACGGCTGCAAGCAGGCGATCGTCGAGACGGGAATCCGCCTGCCGATCTTCGTCGAGGTGACCGTCGAGACCACGGGCACGATGCTCATGGGCAGCGAGATCGGTGCGGCGCTCACGGCGCTCGAGCCGCTGGGCATCGACATGATCGGCCTCAACTGCGCGACCGGTCCCACGGAGATGAGCGAGCATCTGCGGCACCTCTCGAAGTTCTCGCACACGCCCGTCATGTGCATGCCCAACGCCGGCCTGCCGGTGCTCGGAACCCACGGTGCGAGCTATCCGCTCACACCCGACGAGCTCGCGACGGCGCACGAGCAGTTCGTCAAGGAGTTCGGCCTCGCACTCGTCGGCGGATGCTGCGGCACCACCCCCGCACACCTCAAGGCGGTCGTGGACCGGCTCGGCGGCACGCGCGTGATCCCCCGCACGATTCAGGAGGACCCGGGGGTCGCGAGCCTCTACCAGCACGTGGGCTTCAACCAGGATGCCTCGTACCTGGCGATCGGCGAGCGCACCAACGCGAACGGCTCGCTGGCCTTCCGCGAGGCGATGCTCGAGGAGCGCTGGGACGACTGCGTGGACATCGCGCGCAACCAGATCCGCGAGGGCGCGCACCTGCTCGACGTGTGCATCGACTACGTGGGCCGGGATGGCGTCGCCGACATGCGCGAGGTCGTCTCGCGACTGGCGAGCGCATCCACCCTGCCGCTGGTGGTGGACTCGACCGAGCCGGCCGTGCTGCAGGCCGGCATGGAGCTCATCGGCGGCCGCCCCGTGGTCAACTCCGTGAACTTCGAGGACGGCGAGGGCCCCGCCTCGCGCTTCGGCCGCATCATGCCGCTGGTCAAGGAGCACGGCGCGGCGGTGATCGCCCTCACGATCGACGAGGAGGGTCAGGCCCGCACCGCGGAGCACAAGGTGCGCATCGCGACGCGCCTCGTCGACACCCTGGTGAACGAGTGGGGGATGCGCGTCGACGACATCATCGTCGACGCCCTCACCTTCCCGATCGCGACCGGCCAGGAGGAGACCCGCCGCGACGCGATCGAGACCATCGAGGCGATCCGGCAGATCACCGCGAAATACCCCGGCATCCACACCACGCTCGGCGTCTCGAACGTCTCCTTCGGGCTCAACCCGGCCGCGCGTTCGGTGCTCAATTCGGTGTTCCTGCACGAGGCGGTCGAGGCCGGGCTGGATTCGGCGATCGTCAACGCCGCCAAGATCGTGCCGCTCGCCTCGGTGCCGGATGACCGTCGCAAGGTCGCCCTCGACCTGGTGTGGGACCGTCGCGAGTACGACGCCGAGGGCAACCTGACCTACGACCCGCTGTCGGCGATGCTCGACCTGTTCGCGGGCGTCGACTCCGCCGCCCTCAAGGATGCCCGCGCCGCCGAACTCGCCGCCCTGCCGGTGGGCGAGCGTCTCGAGCGCCGCATCATCGACGGCGAGGCGAAGGGCCTCGAGGCCGACCTCGACCTTGCCCGCGCGGACGGCATGAGCGCGCTCGACATCGTCAACGTGCACCTGCTGGCGGGCATGCAGGTGGTCGGGCAGCGTTTCGGCAGCGGCGAGATGCAGTTGCCGTTCGTGCTGCAGTCCGCCGAGGTGATGAAGGCCGCGGTCGCGCTGCTCGAGCCGCACATGGAGAAGTCGGAGGCGGCCGGCAAGGGCACTATCGTGATCGGAACGGTGCGCGGGGATGTGCACGACATCGGCAAGAACCTGGTCGACATCATCCTCACCAACAACGGTTACGACGTGATCAACATCGGCATCAAGCAGCCGCTGAGCGAGTTCATCCGCGCGGCCGAGGAGCACGACGCCGACATCATCGGCATGAGCGGCCTGCTCGTGAAGTCCACGGT
>JBAQPI010000115.1:0-2407 GCA_049305635.1 Rhodoglobus sp.
TTCGCGACGCTGAACTCGGGGTCGCCCAGGATGTCGCGGAGGATGTCGTCGAGGTCCGAGAAGATCCCCGTCGAGTTGAGCACGATCCACACCAGGATGGATGCCACGATCAGCACGATCCCGAGGCTCACCGCCACCAGGAACGACAGCTTCACCGCCGACCAGAAGTCGATGTAGACGAGCTTGAGGCGCACCTGCTTGACGGCGACCTGGCGCTGGGACTTTCGCTGGAGCTTCTCCGCGACACTACTCATCGGCTGGTTCGTCCTTCCCGGCGGACTCGTCGCTGTCCGCGACGGGCGCGGCATCGAGTTCCTGGTTGTCTAGATTTCGTTCACTGTTGCGGGCGATTGCGATGATCTTGTCCTCGTCGGCGAAGCGGGCGAACACCACGCCCATGGTGTCCCGGCCCTTGGCCGGCACCTCGGCGACAGACGAGCGTACCACCTTGCCGCTGGCAAGAACCACGAGCACCTCATCCTCGTCATCCACGATCAGCGCGCCCGCGAGGTCGCCCCGCTCGTCGTTCAGTTTGGCCACCTTGATGCCCAGGCCGCCGCGGTTCTGCGGCCGGTACTGGTCGACGGAGGTGCGCTTGGCGTAGCCGCCCTCGGTGACGACGAAGACGGAGCCGGTGTCGCTGACGACGCTCGCCGAGAGCAGCTGGTCGTCGTCGCGGAAGTGCATGCCGATGACGCCCGAGGTTGACCGTCCCATGGGGCGCATCGCCGAATCCGAGGCGAGGAAGCGGATCGACATGCCCTTGCGCGAGACCAGCAGCACCTCGGAGGTCTCCTCCACGAGCATCGCCGAGACGACCTCGTCGCCCTCGCGCAGGTTGATCGCGATGATGCCGCCGGTGCGGTTGGTGTCGTACTCGACGAGCGCGGTCTTCTTCACGAGACCGCCGCGCGTGGCGAGCACGAGGTAGGTCGCCGCGGCGTAGTCGCGGATGTCGAGGATCTGCGCGATCTCCTCACCCGGCTGCAGGGCCAGGAGGTTGGCGACGTGCTGACCCTTCGCGTCGCGGCCCGCCTCCTGCACCTCGTAGGCCTTCGCGCGATACACCCGGCCGGTGTTCGTGAAGAACAGCAGCCAGTGGTGGGTGGTGGTGACGAAGAAGTGGTTGACGACGTCGTCGGCCCGCAGCTGGGCGCCCTTGACACCCTTGCCGCCGCGGTGCTGGCTGCGGTAGTTGTCGCTGCGGGTGCGCTTGATGTAGCCGCCGCGTGTGACGGTGACGACCATCTCCTCCTCGGGGATGAGGTCCTCGACGCTCATGTCACCGCCGAAGCCCATCAGGATCTCGGTGCGGCGGTCGTCCCCGTAGCGGTCGACGATCTCGGTGAGCTCCTCGATGACGATGTCGCGCTGCAGTTGCGGCGTCGCGAGGATCTTCTGGAACTCGGCGATCTGCCGCTCGATCTCGGCGGCCTCCTCCTGGATCTTCTGCCGCTCGAGGGCCGCGAGCCGGCGCAGCTGCAGGTCGAGGATGGCCCGTGCCTGCAGCTCATCGATCACGAGCAGTTCCATCAGCCCGTCGCGGGCCTCCTCGACGGTCGACGAGCGGCGGATCAGGGCGATGACCTCGTCGAGCGCGTCGAGCGCCTTGAGGTATCCGCGCAGGATGTGGGCGCGCTCCTCGGCCTTGCGCAGCCTGAACTGGGTGCGGCGCACGATGACGTCGATCTGGTGCTCGGCCCACGCCGTGATGAAGCCGTCGATCGGCAGGGTGCGCGGGATGCCGTCGACGATCGCCAGCATGTTCGCGCCGAAGGTCTCCTGCAACTGGGTGTGCTTGTACAGGTTGTTGAGCACGACCTTGGCGACGGCGTCGCGCTTGAGCACGATCACGAGCCGCTGGCCGGTGCGGCCGGAGGTCTCATCCCGGATGTCGGCGATGCCGGCGAGCTTGCCCTCCTTGGTGAGCTCGGCGATCTTGAGCGCGAGGTTGTCGGGGTTGACCTGATAGGGCAGCTCCGTGACGACCAGGCAGGCGCGACCCTGCAGCTCCTCGACGTTGATGACCGCGCGCATCGTGATGGAGCCGCGGCCCGTGCGGTAGGCGTCCTGGATGCCCTTGGTGCCGAGGATCTGCGCTCCGGTCGGGAAGTCCGGTCCCTTGATGCGCTCCAGCAGCGCCTCGACGAGCTCCTCGCGGGAGGCCTCCGGGTTCGCGAGGTGCCACAGGGCACCCGCGCCGACCTCGCGAAGGTTGTGCGGCGGGATGTTCGTGGCCATGCCGACCGCGATGCCGACCGAGCCGTTGACGAGCAGGTTCGGGAACCGGCTCGGGAGCACCGTCGGCTCCTGCGTCCGACCGTCGTAGTTGTCCTGGAAGTCGACGGTCTCTTCCTCGATGTCCCGCACCATCTCCATGGCGAGCGGGGCCATCTTGGTCTCGGTG
>JBAQPI010000116.1:0-3077 GCA_049305635.1 Rhodoglobus sp.
CGGTTCGAGACCGCCAGGATCTCGGCCTTGCGCAACGCCGGCTTGAGCGAGCGCAGCGCACCGGGCAGCCTATGCAGCGGCGTCGACTCCGCATCGGGGCCGACGTAGAGGAAC
This sequence comes from Rhodoglobus sp., assembly GCA_049305635.1. Taxonomy (GTDB): domain Bacteria; phylum Actinomycetota; class Actinomycetes; order Actinomycetales; family Microbacteriaceae; genus Rhodoglobus. The sequence continues at coordinate 115 of JBAQPI010000116.1, forward strand.
GTGACCGGCACGTTGGGCAGGATGCGGGTGACGTTCCTGCGCTCGTCCTCGAGCATCCGCTGGGTACGGCTGCGCGGTCCCTCGCCGATCAGCGCCACCCCGCCGCGCCCGACGGCGCGGTAGATCGCGTCCTGGGTCTTGGGGCTCACCGAGATCGGCATCTCGCTGGCGGTCCAGCCGCGGCGCAGCGAGCTCTTGAGCACCGCGCCGACCGCCCCGGGCTGGCCGGCGATCTGGGAGTAGGCGGCCTTCTCGGCGAGACGGCCGAGGATGATGAGCAGCAGCAGCACCCCGCCGAGGACACCGGCGACGACGTAGAGCACGAAGCCGATGACGTTGTCGGCCGAGAGCAGGAACGCGAGAACGAGAGCGAGCGCGATCGGTGCGACGAAGCCCAGGAGCATCCACCACAACGCGGTCTTGTCGTAGCGGATGGTCATCCGGAAGACCTGGACCATCTGCCTGAGACGACCCGGCTCCTTCGCCGGCTTCGGAGGAGTCGTGGAGGTGCGTGCCATGGTTCCTAGGATACGGCCTGCGCGAAGCCCAGGTCGGCGTCCGCGAGGTGCTTGAGATGTTCCGGGATGACCCGGCCCTTCGAGACCATCGACCGCGCCCACAGGCGGCCGGCGCGGTAGCTCGAGCGCACCAGCGGGCCGGCGAGCACGCCGAGGAAGCCGATCTGCTCGGCCGCGGCCGAGAACTCGACGAACTCCTGCGGCTTGACCCACCGCGCGACGGGTAGGTGCCGCGCCGTGGGGCGCAGGTACTGCGTGATCGTGATGATGTCGGTGCCCGCGTCGTGCAGGTCATGCAGGGCCTGGAGCACCTCGTGCGGCTCCTCGCCCATGCCGAGGATGAGGTTGGACTTGGTGATGAGCCCCGCCGCCCTGGCCTGCGTGAGCACGTCGAGCGAACGCTCGTAGCGGAACGCCGGCCGGATGCGCTTGAAGATGCGCGGAACCGTCTCGACATTGTGGGCGAAGACCTCGGGGCGCGAGTCGAAGACGACGCCGAGCAGGTCGGGGTTGCCGGAGAAGTCGGTCGCGAGGATCTCCACACCGGTTCCAGGGTTCTGCTCGTGAATCTGCCGCACGGTCTCGGCGTGCAGCCAGGCGCCCTCGTCCGGGAGGTCGTCGCGGGCGACTCCCGTGACGGTCGCGTAGCGCAGGTTCATCTTCGTGACCGACTCGGCGACGCGCCGCGGCTCGTCCATGTCGTAGTCGGCGGGCTTGCCGGTGTCGATCTGGCAGAAGTCGCAGCGCCTGGTGCACTGGCTGCCGCCGATGAGGAAGGTCGCTTCACGGTCTTCCCAGCATTCGAAGATGTTCGGGCAGCCGGCCTCCTGGCACACCGTGTGCAGGCCCTCGCCCTTGACCAGCTCCTGCAGCTGGCGGAATTCGGGGCCTATCTTGGCAACCGTCTTGATCCACTCGGGCTTGCGCTCGATGGGGGTCGAGGCATTGCGCACCTCGAGGCGCAAGAGCTTGCGGCCCTCGACCTCGTTCGCGGCGGGGTGGCCGGTCATGCGGACACCGCCATCGCCTGCTCGAAGTGCGCGCTCACGAGCGGCACCACATCGGTCGGGGTGACCTCGCGGCCGAGCTCTTTGCTGATCGAGGTGACCCCGGCATCGAGGATGCCGCACGCCACGATCTTCGTGTATGCCTCGAAGGAGTTGCTGCAGTTGAGCGAGAATCCGTGCATCGTCACGCCCTGCGCGACCCGGATGCCGATGGCCGCGATCTTCTCGGCACCCACGGGCTGCTCGTAGCCGATCCACACCCCCGAGCGGCCCCCCACCCGACCGGCGTCGATGCCGAGCTCGGCGAGCACGCCGATGAGCATGCCCTCGAGCCGCCGCACGTAGCCGACGACGTCCACGGGCTCTGCGAGCCTCAGGATCGGATAGCCGACTAGCTGGCCGGGACCGTGCCAGGTGATCTTGCCGCCGCGATCCACGTCGATGACGGGCGTGCCGTCGGTGGGCCGCTCGAAATCCTCGGTGCGTTTGCCCGCGGTGTAGACCGAGGGATGCTCGAGGAGCAGGAGGGTGTCGGGCGCTGAGCCCTCGACGACGGACTGATGGGTTGCGCGCTGAAGCCCGAGGGCTTCGACGTACGGCACGGAGTTGGCGCTTAGCCCCGTGACGACAATGTCGACCACGCTGCAAGCCTAACCGCTCCTTCCCACGATCGCGCACCGGACGCGTTCGCACGAGCCCGCGGTTCCAGGCCGGGGGACGAGTGCGCGCCAGGCACGGTGGTGTCATGGCGATCGAGGAGCTCGGCGGCTACCGCATCATCCGCAAGCTCGGCGAGGGCGCTCGCGCCCAGGTGCTGCTCGGCATCGGCGACGACCCCGAGGAGGTGCCCGTCGCGCTCAAGGCCTATCGGCCCGGGGTGCCGGCCGACGCGGTGCTCCTCGAGATCGAGGCCCTGCACCGCGCGGCGGGGCCGCACGTCCAAGGGCTGCTCGACATCGCTCCGGCCCACGACGGCATGCTCGTGCTCGTGCTCGAGCGGCTGTCCTCCGGCGGCCTCGACCGCCTGCTGCGCACCCGTGAGCGGCTGGCCGCGGGGGAGGCGATCACCATCCTCGCGCCCCTCGCAGGGGCGCTCGCGCGCCTGCACGACGCGGGGGTGCTGCACGGCGCCGTGACCGCGCGGGCGGTGCTGTTCACCGCCGACGGGGCGCCGGTGCTGTCCGGCTTCGGTCGTGCGGTGCTCGTCGAGCCGGGCCTGTCGCGTGCGGCCCGGGAGGCGGAGGCGGGCTTCGCCGCCGATCTCGCCGGCTTCGCGGCACTCGCGCGGGAGCTGCTCGAACGCGTGCCGGGAACCGACGCGGGCAGGCTGCTCGACTCCCCGGGCGACCTGCGCGACTTCGCGGACCGGCTGTTTGCCCTCGGGGATGCGTCGCCCGTGCGATTCGACGCATCGGAGTCGCCCGCGACGGTCCCGGCC
>JBAQPI010000117.1:0-5768 GCA_049305635.1 Rhodoglobus sp.
CCCCACGGTGCTGTGTCCCACCTGAGGAACCACACATGACTGCCTACGTCATCCGGCGGCTGCTGCAGGCGATCCCCGTCTTCTTCGGCTCCACACTGCTCATCTACGCGATGGTCTTCGCCCTCCCGGGCGATCCCGTCCTGGCCATGTTCGGCGATCGTTCGCCGACGCCGGAGACCCTCGCCGCGCTCCACGAGCGCTACCACCTCGATGACCCGTTCCTGGTGCGCTATTTCCTGTATCTCGGCGATGTGGTGCAGGGCGACCTCGGCACGACGTTCTCCGGCCAATCGGTCAACGAGATCCTCATGCGAACCTTCCCGAACACCCTGCGACTGGCGCTGCTCGCCGTCGCCATCGAACTCGTCTTCGGCCTGCTGATCGGCCTGATCAGCGGACTGCGCAAGGGCGGCATCTTCGACCACGCGTCGCTGCTGGTCCGTCTCGTGCTCATCTCCCTCCCGGTGTTCGTGCTCGCCTTCGTCGCGCAGTACTTCCTCGGCATCCAGCTGGGGCTGTTCAGGGCGACCGTGGGACCTGGCGCGCCCTGGCCCGACCTTGTGCTGCCGGCGATCGTGCTCGCCGCCCTCAACTTCGCTTACGTCGTGCGGCTCACGCGGGCCTCGGTCATCGAGACCTCCAACCAGGACTTCGTGCGCATGGCCTACGGCAAGGGACTGCCGTCCCGGCGCGTGATCCCCGTGCACGTGCTGCGCAACTCGCTCATCCCGGTGACCACCAACCTGGCGGCCGACTTCGGCATCCTCATCGTCGGCGCGACCGTCACCGAGGGCATCTTCAACGTCCCCGGGGTCGGCAACGAGCTGTTCAAGGCCATCAACCGCCACGACAGCCCCGAGGTCGTCTCCATCGTCACGGTGCTCGTGGTGATCTACGTGCTCGTCAATCTCGGCATCGACCTGCTCTACGGCGTGCTCGATCCAAGGATCCGCTATGTCAAGTAAGAATCCCGTCCGCGCCGCCCCGCGCTTCGTCGCCGACTTCGAGGACTCCGAGCTCGGAGCCATCGATGCCGTGCGGGTCAGCGAGCGCAAGAGCAACCTCTGGATCGACGCCTGGCGGGACCTCCGCGGACGTTGGATGTTCTGGGCCTCGGCTGTCGTCATCCTGCTCGTGGTGACTGTCGCGCTGTTCCCCGCGCTGTTCACGCAGGTGCCGCCGAATGACAACTGTTTCCTCGCCAACAGCAACGGCGGGCCTGAGCCGGGGCATCCGCTCGGGTTCACCAAGCAGGGCTGCGATGTGTACTCGCGGATCGTCCACGGCACCTCGACCTCGCTCTCGGTTGGCATCATCGTGAGCCTCCTGGTGGCGATCGTCGGCATCGTGCTCGGCTCGTTCTCCGGCTTCTTCGGCGGCTGGGTCGACTCGCTGCTCATGCGCCTGGGCGACATCGTCTTCGCGATCCCGTACATTCTCGCCGCAGTGGTGATCATGTCGATGTTCCTGCACGATCGGAACATCTGGGTGATCTCGCTGGCGATCGGGTTGTTCAGCTGGCCCGCGACGGCGCGCATCCTGAGATCCGAGGTGTTGCGCGTCAAGCAGTCGGACTATGTGATGGCCTCGACCGCGCTCGGGCTCTCGCGGGTACGCACGATGTTCGCGCACGTACTGCCGAACTCGATCGCGCCCGTGATCGTCGTGACGACGGTCGGCCTCGCCGCCGCCATCACCGCGGAGGCCACCTTGTCGTTCCTGGGCGTCGGTCTGCCCAACAACGAGTTCATGTCGTGGGGCAACGACATCTCGGCGGCGCAGACGGATCTGCGCACGAACCCGATGACGCTCATCTACCCCTCGATCGCGCTCTCGGTCACCGTGCTCTCGTTCATCATGCTCGGCGAGACGGTGCGCGACGGCCTCGACCCGAAGGCGAGGGCGCTACGATGACGGGTCCGCTGCTGAGCGTGCGCGATCTCGAGGTCGCGTTCAAGACCCAGGATGGGTTGGTCCCCGCCGTGCGCGGCGCCAGCTTCGACGTCTACGCGGGCGAGACGCTCGCGATCGTGGGCGAATCGGGCTCCGGCAAGACCACGACTGCCCACGCGATCATCAACCTGCTGCCAGGCTCCGGGCGTATCACCGGGGGTCAGGTACTCTTCGGTGGTCGTGATCTCGCGCGGCTCTCGCGCTCGCAGATCGAGGAAGTGCGCGGGCGCGAGATTGGTCTCGTGCCGCAGGATCCGATGCAGAGCCTCAACCCTGTGTGGAACATCGGCTTCCAGGTGGAGGAGACCATCCGTGCCAACGGCGGTGGCACCTCCAAGCGGCAGGTGCGGGCCCGGGCCATCGAGGTGCTGCGCGAGGCGGGACTCGCCGACGCGGACCGTCGGCTCAAGCAGTTTCCGCACGAGTTTTCCGGCGGCATGCGCCAGCGCGTGCTCATCGGCATCGGGCTCGCGGCGCACCCCAAGCTGCTGATTGCCGACGAGCCCACCTCGGCGCTCGACGTCACGGTGCAGCGCCGGATTCTCGACCACCTCGAGAAGCTCACCACGGAGCGCAACACGGCTGTCATCTTCATCACCCACGACCTGGGCCTCGCCGCCGAGCGTGCGGAGAACATCGTGGTCATGTACCGCGGGAGGATCGTGGAGTCGGGGCCCGCGCTGGACATCCTGCGCGATCCCCGGCACCCCTACACCAAGCGGCTCGTCGCGGCGGCCCCGAGCATCGCCTCCACGCGTTTGCGCTCGGTCAAGGCCGCGCCCCTGGCGGAGACCGCCAAGGCGGGGGTCGACCTGGTGGCGGTGGCCCGAAAGACCGAGGAGAGCGCGGGCGCCACCACCGGCGCTCCCGCGATCGAGTTCCGTGACGTCAGCAAGGTGTTCAGCATCCGCAGCGGCGTATTCAGATCCACGCAGTTCACTGCCGTCGACGGCATGTCGCTGTCGGTGCCGAGGGGATCGACGATGGCGCTCGTGGGCGAGTCGGGCTCGGGCAAGTCCACGGCCGCGAAACTGCTGCTCGGGCTGGAGCGCAAGTCGGCCGGCAGCATCCTGGTCGATGGCGTGGACACCGACATCCTGTCCCGGCGCCAGATGTTCGAGCTGCGCCGGACCATGCAGCCGGTTTTCCAGGACCCGTACGGCTCGCTCGACCCGCTGCGCAACATCGGCAACACCATCGCCGAGCCGCTGAACGTGCACCGCCTGGGTGACCAGGCCTCGCGCAAGGCGCGCGTGCTCGAGGTGCTCGACCAGGTGGCGCTGCCGGCCTCGATCGTCACGCGCTACCCCAATGAGCTCTCCGGCGGGCAACGGCAGCGGGTGGCCATCGCCAGGGCGCTCGCGCTCAAGCCGGACATCGTGGTGCTCGATGAGGCGGTGTCCGCGCTCGACGTGCTAGTGCAGGCGCAGGTGCTCACCTTGCTCGCCGATCTGCAGGGCGAGTTGGGACTCACCTACCTGTTCATCACCCACGACCTGGCGGTGGTGCGCGTGATCGCCGACCGCGTCTGCGTGATGCAGAATGGCCGGATCGTGGAGCAGGCCACCGTCGACGAGGTGTTCGACGATCCCAAGACCGACTACACCCGGGAGCTGCTCGCCGCGATCCCGGGGGCGGGGATCGAGCTGGTCAGCTGACACCGGTGACGCGCCGTCCGGGTCGATCCGGTGACGTGTCGCCGCCGGGCGGGTATCGTGGCCGTGCCGACTGCCTGGAGGAACCTTGGGAACGCGACGAATCACGGGTGCGGCGGCGGTCGTCGTCGCGCTGCTGCTGTCCGGCTGCACGGTGGCGCTGCCGGACGTGGTCGGTGGCTCCGTGGTCGCGGTCGGCGTCGAGGGCGGCTTTACCTCGTACAACGCCGGAACCTCCTATGGCAGCACCCCGACCAACGTCGACATCGCGTACGCGACCAACACTGGCTTCAACTACTACGACGACGAGCTGAACCTGGTCCGGGACGAGTCCTTCGGCAGCTACGAGAAGCTCGCCGACGAACCGTTGACCGTCAGGTACACGGTCGCCGACGGCGTCACGTGGTCCGACGGCACCGCCGTGGATGCGGCGGATCTGCTCCTGGAGTGGGTGGCCGCGTCTGGGGCCTACAACGCCACCGACTTCGACCCGGCGGACTTCAAGGATCCCGAGACCGGCGCGTTCACGGAGGAGTTCCCCGACGATGTCGTGTACTTCGACTCGGGGGCCAACCCCGACCGGCCGACCGGGATCGGGCTGGTCAGCCGGCTCCCCGAGATCAGCGACGACCGCAAGTCCATCACCCTGGTCTACGACGCGCCCTACGTCGACTGGGAGCTCGCCTTCTACGGCACCACGTCCACTGGCCTGCCGGCCCATGTAGCGGTCGGGCACGCCCTCGGGATCGAGGACCCGCAGGATGCGAAGGACGCGCTCGTGTCCGCCGTCGTCGATCGGGACGAGAAGGATCTCGCGAGTATCTCGGCCTTCTGGAACACCGGCTTCATCGTCACCGACATGCCCGAGGACCCGAGCCTGGTCGTGGGCAGCGGTCCGTACATCATCACCGACCTCGTGGCCGGGCAGTACGTGGAGCTCACCGCCAACGAGCTCTACACCGGCGCTCGCCAGCCACACTTCGGCCAAGTGCTTGTGCGGTTCGTCGACGACCCGCTCGCGGCGGTGCAGGCACTGATGGTGGGGGCGGTGCAGGTGATCACGCCGCAGGCGAACCCGGCCGTGCTCGACGCGCTCCGGCAGCTGGACTCGACGGTCGTCAGCGGCTACGAGGCGACCTTCGAGCACCTCGATCTGCAGTTTGAGGCCTCCAAGAGTGGCCATTTCGGAGACCCGCGCGTCCGAGAGGCCTTCCTGAAGACGATCCCGCGCCAGCAGATCGTCGACGATCTCGTCGTGCCGCTGTGGCCCGACGCGGCGACCCGTGACTCGCTGCTGTTCACTCCCGGCGCAGAGGGCTATGCGGAGGCGGTGGCTGCGAATGGGTCCGACCGCTACGCGCACGTCGACATCGAGGGCGCCAAGGCGCTCCTGGCCGAGGCCGGGGTCGCCAGCCCCGAGGCCTGCATCCTGTACGGCTCGACCAACCCGCGCCGGGCAAACGAGTTCGCGCTGATCCAGGCCTCCGCAGGCCTCGCCGGCTTCCGCGTGACTGACTGCAGCGCGCCCGACTGGCGTAGCGTGCTCGGCACCTCGGGCGCGTACGACGCGGCCTTGTTCGGCTGGCAGTCCGCGAACCTGGGCGTCACCGGCAACTCGGTGGCGTTCCGCTCCGACGGCATCAACAACTACAACCACTACAGCAACCCGGAGGTCGACGACCTGCTTCAGGAGCTTGACCGCACCTTCGACGCCGAGGAGCAGCTCGCCGTCCTGCAGCATGTGGATGCGCTCCTGTTCGCCGACTTCGGCGCCATGCCGCTGTTCCAGTTCCCGGTCGTGGCCGCGTTCGACCAGGACGCGGTCGACGGGATCTCGCCCTCGACGCTCCAGCCGACGGTCTTCTGGAACGTCTGGGAGTGGTCCCCGGTGCCCGAGACCGACTAGTCGGGGCACCCGGCGCGGTAGGATCGTAGCGCAGGGAACCAGCGACGAGATCCTGCGTTCCCCGAGGACCCCACTCCAGCGGCCACCGCTGCCGTGCTTCTGCGCGAATCGATCGCGCAGCATGAGCGGCGGGAGTTCCGCACCGCGACCGAAGGCCCCTGGGCCCACCAGTAAGGACACAGCATCATGGCTCTCGCCACACGCTCCGACCTGCGCAACGTGGCGATCGTCGCCCACGTCGACCACGGCAAGAC
>JBAQPI010000118.1:0-1546 GCA_049305635.1 Rhodoglobus sp.
TGTCGGTGAAGCCGTCCTCGAGCGCCTCGCGGACGGCGCCGAGCGGTCTGCGCGGCGCATCGGCGCTCAGGCGCGTGTTGGTCTTGGTGAGCACCCGGTCGGAGTGCGGCCAGACGTAGAACTCGAAGTGGTCGGCGGTCGCGATGCGCTCGGGCCACTCGGCGAGCACCTCATGGATGGGCGCCGGCCGCTCGAGAGCGTGCAACAGGAACGCGGGCACCGTTTCGATGGTGAGCTCGACGACGACGCCGAGCGCCCCGAGGCCGAGCGCGACGGCGGGCAGCAGCTCGGCGTTCTCGGTCGCGCTCACTCGCAGCAACTCCCCCGCGGCGGTCACGAGCGTCGCGGCCCGGATCGTCGTGGCGAGCCCGCCGAATGCGGCGCCCGTGCCGTGCGTGCCGGTCGAGGTCGCGCCCGAGATCGTCTGCCGGTCGATGTCGCCCATGTTCTGCAGCGCGAGGCGGTGCGGTGCGAGCAGCGCGGGCAACTGGTAGAGGTTGGTGCCGGCGCCGAGCGTGACGAGCGTGCCGTCGACGGCGAGCACGCCATCCAAGGCCGACAGGTCGAGTTGCACACCCTCGGTCGCGCCGATGGCGGTGAAGCTGTGACCCGCGCCGATCGGCTTGACGGTCAGCCCGCGGTCGCGCGCGAAGCGCACCGCCTCGACGATGTCGTCGACGGATGACGCGCGCGACACGAACTCGGGTGTCGCAGACTCCGACCTGCCCCAGTTGCGCCAGGTGCCGCCGGCCGTGATCGTGCTCATAGGAATACCCTGCCCTCTCCGCGGTAGGTCGGCAGCGTCGCCACGACGCGATCCCCGTCGACGACGGCGAATTCGGCCAGGTGCTCGCTCAGCTCTCCCGCCTTGGTGTGCCGCAGCCAGACCCGGTCGCCGACCTCGAGCGCGCGCGCGCCGGGCCCGCGTAGGGGGGTCTGCACCTCCCCGGCCATCTCGCGCGCGACGAACTCGAGCCCCCGCGGCCAGGCCGGTTGCGGTGCGCGGTCCTTCGCGGGCGGGCCGGATGCGATCCAGCCGCCGCCGAGCAGCGTCGCCATCGTGGGCTTGGGCTTGCGCACCACGGAAAGCGCGAAGGCCGCCGCCGGTGCCGGCGTGAAGTGGCTGTACGAGTCGAACAGGTGCGGGCCGAACAGCCCGCTGCCCGCGGCGATCTCGGTGACCGAGGGGTCGGCGGCGGTGCGCTCGAGGGAGCCGGTGCCGCCGCCGTTGACGAACTCGATGTCGGCGAGCTCGCGCAGCGCCACCGCGACCGCGCCACGGCGCTCGCGGAGCTCCTGGGTGGAGTGCTCCTGCACATAGTCGACCGTGCGGGCGAGCACCGGCTTACCCGGCGGGCGGTTGACGACCCCGGCGATCTGCGCCTCGTAGGCCATGAGGCCGACGAGCCGGAACCCCGGGCGGGCGACGATGGCTTCGGCGAGCGCGCGGGCCTCGTCGACGGTGCGCACGGGCGAGCGGTACACGCCGAGGTGGCCGAGCGCCTTGGACCGCCAGGAGGCGTCCAGCTCGATCGCGACGCGGATG
>JBAQPI010000119.1:0-4555 GCA_049305635.1 Rhodoglobus sp.
GCGAGGATGTAGACCTCCGGATGCCCGAAGAACCAGAACAGGTGCTGCCAGAGGATCACGCCGCCATTGGCCGGATCGTAGATATGCGCGCCGAAGATGCGGTCCGCCGCCAGGCCGAACATCGCCGCGGCGAGCACCGGAAACGCCATGAGCACGAGCAGGGAGGTGACGAGCGTGTTCCAGGTGAAGACCGGCATGCGCCACATCGTCATGCCGGGGGCGCGCATCGTGATGATGGTGGTGATGAAGTTCACGGCACCGAGGATCGTGCCGAAGCCGCTCAGGCCGAGGCCGAGCACCCAGAGGTTGCCGCCGTAGCCGGGCGAGAAGGTCGTGCTCGACAGCGGTGCGTAGGCGAACCTGCCGAACGAGGCCGCGCCCTGCGGGGTGAGGAAGCCGGAGACCGCGATGAGCGAGCCGAAGCTGAACAGCCAGTAGGAGAACATGTTCAACCGCGGGAATGCCACATCCGGCGCGCCGATCTGCAGCGGCATGAGCGCATTGGCGAACCCGAAGAAGAGCGGCGTCGCGAACATGAGCAGCATGATCGTGCCGTGCATGGTGAACAACTGGTTGTACTGCTCGCCGGTCGGCACGACGGTCGCCCCGGGCACGAAGAGCTGCGCACGGATGACGAGGGCCATCACGCCGCCGAGCAGGAAGTAGATGAAGGACGTAATCAGGTAGAGGTTGCCGATCACCTTGTGATCGGTGGAGGTCAGCCACTTGACCAGCACGTTGCCCTTGCGCTCGACGTTCGGCGAGCCGAACGTCGTGGAGCTCGGGGCCGGCGCTGCCGGGCGCGAGATGGTGGTCGTCATGGCCTATTCCTCGCCTTCGCTGCCGTTGCCAGGCAGGTTCTGGTTCACGTTGAAGTCGGCGCCGATCTGACCCTCGCCACCGAAGGGCGCTTCGGCACCCGACTTCAGACCGGCCACGTACGCGTCGTAGTCCTCTTGCGAGACGACCTCGACCGTGAAGAGCATGAGGGAGTGGTACTCGCCGCACAACTCCGCGCACTTGCCCTGGTACGTGCCGATCTTGGTCGGCGTGAAGTACATGTAGTTCGTCTTGCCCGGGATCATGTCCTTCTTGTAGAGGAAGTCCACGACCCAGAACGAGTGGATGACGTCCCGCGACTCCACCTTGATCTCGACCGACTGGTCGACCGGCAGCACCAGCACGGGGAGGTTGTCCGTGTTGATCGTGCCGTCATCGTTGAAGGCGGCCTGCACGCCCGAGTAGTAGGCGTTCTCGGTGACGTAGTTGAAATCCCACGCCCAGCGCTTGCCGAAGACCTCGATCTGCACCTCGGGATCCTCGGTCGGCGTCTCGATGACCGCCTGATCGCGTGCCGTGAAGGCGAAGAAGCCGACGACGAGGATGAGCGGGACGACCGTGTAGAACACCTCGATCGGGAGGTTGTAGCGCAGCTGCACCGGCAGCCCGGACTGGCCCTTGCGGCGGCGGTAGACGACCGCGGCCCAGATGATGAGACCCCAGGTGATGACGCCCACCACGAGCAGCACGATCCAGGAACTGACCCAGAGGCCGATGGTCCTTCCGGTGTGGTTCGTGGTCTCGGGATCGCCCGGCAGCCAGCCCTGCAGCTGATCCTGCGTGCAACCCGCGAGCACGATCGCTACGACGAGGCCGATCGGGATCGCGGCCCAACGAAGACGGCGGTTAGAGCGCACCTGTGACCTCTCGCAGAACTACGGACTGGTTCCCGGTCAGTCTATAGCCAGCCGAGAACGTCGAAGGCGCAGCGAATCGCTAGTGGAACGAGTCGCCGCAGGCGCAGCTGCCTTCCGCGTTGGGGTTGTCGATCGTGAAGCCCTGCTTCTGGATGGTGTCCTCGAAGTCGATCTTCGCCCCGTCCAGGTAGGGCACGCTCATCTTGTCGACGACGACCTCGACGCCCTCGCCGAACTCGGCGATCGCGTCGCCCTCGAGCGCGCGCTCGTCGAAGTAGAGCTGGTAGATGAGGCCGGAGCATCCGCCAGGCTGCACGGCGAGGCGCAGGCGCAGATCGTCGCGGCCCTCCTGGCCCAGGAGGCTTTTCACCTTCGCGGCCGCGGCGTCCGTGAGGCCCACGCCGTGAGTGGGGATGGCAGTGTCGATGCGGAGCGCGGTATCGGTCATGTCAACAGTTTATGCACGGTCCTCGAACTTTGCCAGCAGCACGGCCTCGGCGAGGATCGCACGCTGGAAGACGCCGAGGTGCAGCGATTCGTTCGGGCTGTGGGCACGGGAGTCCGGGTCCTCGACGCCGGTGATGAGGATCTGCGCCTGCGGGAACACCTCGACGAGATCCGAGATGAATGGGATGGAGCCGCCGATCCCGGTCTCGAGCGGTTCCACCCCCCACGCCTGCTGCATCGCATCCTTGGCCATGGCGACCGCCCACCCCGTGGTGTCCACGAGGAAGGGGTTGCCGCGGTCGACGTCCGAGATCTCCAGGTGGGCGCCGAAGGGGGCATGGCCGTGCAGGTGGTGCTCGATGGCGCGGAACGCGTCATCCGCGTCCTGGCCGGGTGCGATGCGAGCGCTGACCTTCACGGTCACCGAGGGGGTGAGGGTGTTGGATGCGTCGACCACGGTCGGCGCATCGATGCCGGTGATCGTGATGGCCGGCTGGTCCCACAGGCGGGACAGCACGGGGCCGTGACCCACCGGGGTCACCCCGTCCAGCAGCGCGGCCTCCTCGATGAGCTTCTGCTCGGTGTAGTCGGGGGTCGCGGCCTCGCGGCTGACGAGCCCCGCGACGGCGACCGAGCCGTCCTCGGCCCAGAACGTGTCGAGCAGCCGGATCGCGGCGAGCATCGCGTCGGGCGCCGCACCGCCGTACATTCCGGAGTGCGAGGCGTGCTCGAGCGTCGAGATCTTCAGCTTGAAGGTGACGTTGCCTCGCAACCCCACGGTCAGGGCGGGCGTCTGCGCGTCCCAGTTGTCGGAGTCGGCGACGACGATCACGTCGGCCGCGAGCTGCTCCCGGTGCTCGGTGATGAAGTTCTTGAAGGAGCGGGAGCCGAACTCCTCCTCCCCCTCGATGAAGGCGACGAGGCCCAGGTCGAAGTCGGTGCCGACCGCCTCGACGAAGGCGCGGATGGCGGCGACGTGGGCGATCACGCCCGCCTTGTCGTCAGCCGCTCCCCTGCCGTAGAGCCGGTCGCCGCGCACGGTCGGCTCGAACGGCGCCGACCGCCAGTCGGCATCCTGCCCGGGCGGCTGCACGTCGTGGTGCGCGTACAGCAGGATCGTGGGCCGGCCGTGCTTCGCGGCCCGTGTCGCCAGCAGCGCCGGCTGGCCCGTTCGCGATTCGTCGATGGGGGCGCTCGCGATCTCGACCGAGTCGAAGACGCCGAGCTGCTCGAGCAGCACCTTCACGGCCTCGGCGCTCGCGACCACGTTGGCCGGGTCGAAACCGTCCCAGGACACCGAGGGGATGCGCACGAGATCCCCCAGGTCGGCGATCGCCGCGGGCAGGCCGCCCTGCACCGCCTCGCGCAGGGACTCGAGCAGAGGGTGGGACTGCGTGGCGTGGGTCATGCGGGTAATCTTAAGACCCGACAGAACGAGGACCCTGTGGCCAAGACGACACCCAGCACCGCGGCGGCACCGACGCCGGAGCCGGCCGCCGCCCCCGCGGGCAAGGGGCATCCCACTCCGACCCGCAAGGAGAAAGAGGAGGCTCGCAAGCGTCCCCTCGTCTCCAACGACCGCGCCGCGGCCCGCAAGGCCGACCGGGCTGCGACGCAGACGCAGCGCGAGCGCGCGCGGATCGGCATGGCCAACGGCGAGGAGAAGTACCTGCCGGTGCGCGACCGCGGGCCGCAGAAGCGCTTCGTACGCGACTATGTCGACGCGCGGTTCTCGATCGGCGAGCTGCTCATCCCGCTCATGTTCGTCGTCATCGTGCTCACCTTCTTCCCGCAGCCGGAGGTGCAGACGATCGGCCTCGTCGCGCTGTGGGCGTTCTTCATCGTCGCGATCGCCGACGTGCTGATCCTCGGCTTCATCGTCACGCGCAAGCTCGGCGCGAAGTTCGGCGCCGACAAGGTCGAGAAGGTGCGCTTCTACGCCGCCATGCGAGCCCTGCAGCTGCGCGCCATGCGCCTGCCCAAGCCGCAGGTGGGGCGCGGGCAGTTCCCCGACTAGCACTACGCCCCTCGCAGTAGCCGGCTCGCTCCGGGTGGATGACGCGACGCGGCGCCGCGAGCGGCAGACTGGCAGCATGACGACGAGCGTGCTCTCCACGAGAGGCCTGACCAAGCGGTACGGGAGCGGCTCGAGCGCTTTCGACGCACTCAAGGACGTGACGATCGACATCGCCGAGGGCGAGTCGGTGGCCATCGTTGGCAAGAGCGGTTCGGGCAAATCCACGCTCATGCACATCCTCGCCCTGCTCGACACGCCGACGAGCGGCGCGGTGCTCATCGACGGCGTCGATGCGGCATCCATGCGTGGTGAGCGACTCAACACGCTGCGCAACCGCACCTTCGGCTTCGTCTTCCAGCAGTTCTTCCTCAATGCCGGCACGAGCGTGCTCGAC
>JBAQPI010000120.1:0-10569 GCA_049305635.1 Rhodoglobus sp.
ACGTCAACCTGTTCGAAGAGTGCTGCCGCCGCTACGGGCAGATGAACGGCAAAGCGCGACTGTTCTCGCTGTCCGAGACGCTCGCTCTGTTCGCCATCCTCATCCATCGTCAATTCGAAACCGCGGAGGTCCAAACTCGGCTTCGGACGCTTCGAAATCTGACTGACCGTTCGGATGAGATTCGCGACAACCGCATGGTCGACCTCATCGATAGCGTCGAGCGCCTCATTCGATATGGAGCCATCGAAGATCTCAAAGGATTCAACCCCGATCGAATCCTCGACGAGCAGGCCAAACGCGAGTTCCTCGACGTCCACCCCGATCAGGAGTCCGTCCTCCGCGCCACGGAGGACCACCCACTCCTACGCGGTCGCGTATTCGCATTTGACCTGGATGCAGCCATGCTCGCCAAGCGGTTCGCGACGTTCTGCTCTGTTACGCAACGCGAGCACTGGCCCAGCCTGACGGCCGCCCTGCTTTCCATGGGGAACTACGGGTACCCGATTTTCGGAGATCGGGCGTACCAATTCGGTTCCCCGAAGGGCGATCAGGAGCTTCGTTGGCGCGAGGTCTTCACGCACCATGGGCGCGGGAAGAACGGTGAATTGACCACGGCGCTGCGGGCACTCCTAGACGCCGTGGCGGACGACCCAGCCGACACAGGGACAGCCCTGACTACTATCGCCCGCCGGTTCAGCCAAGCGCGTCTGGAAGACCGTGAGCTCGACTGGCGCTACTACCTGGTCACCTACCCGGCCATGCGCGAGGGAGACACAGGGATCTATTTCGGCGAGCACCTACCAACGCTCGGGGGCTGGGGTTACTCCATGTGCATGCTGCGGACCGGTTCTATCACCGGCGGCGCACACTATCGAGACCCCTACTTGCTCGCGGCGTTGCGGGAAAGCAGAGTCGGGGATGCCGTCAAGGATCCGTGGTTTTCAGGGTACGAGTCCGACGAGCGCTGGTTGCGCCTTGCTGCAAGCGAGGCGGGTATCCGCTGTGTGAACCTCGGCTTCGAATTGGAACCGCCCCTTGACGAGCAGCAGGCCGAGCGGTTCCGGCGGGTGTGCGAGGAACACCGCGCCGCCGAAGGTCTCCTGGCGGTAGCTCAGGTCGATCGTGGCGGAGCCTTGGTGGATACTGAGGACCGTGTCCTGAAGTGCGCCGCGCTTCTAAAGGATCTGGTGGCTGCCGGGCTGTGACCTCAGACCGGAGCGTCCGCATGGTCGCGCTCATCCCTTGAGAAGCACAACCTCGAATCGGCCGACACCACTGACTGCGCCTCGGAGGCTGGAGGCGAGCGATCTAAGATCGCACCCTCCCACCATGCCCGCCACAGTGTCGTCCAAAGCGGGAACCCCTGCACGGTGGCGCAGGTTAGCCTCGCAAACGACCCGAGCGAGGTGCCCAGCCACCCAGCTAACGGCCACTCGCCCTCAACACCAAGTAACCGCAACACGAGTCGAATCGGCGTACCTGAAATCCCTCAGGTGCGCCGATTTTGCGTTAAGCCACGCTGACGGGGGTCGCCAAACGCGGATCTCGGCCTCGAACGCGAAATGAAAAATGGCTGGGAGCCTGTCGAACAGGCTTCCCGACCAATTTTCCAGATAGTTCAGTTGAATACCCCGAACTACTCTTCGTGCGCGAAGGGGGACTTGAACCCCCACGCCCTATACGGGCACTAGCACCTCAAGCTAGCGCGTCTGCCATTTCCGCCATCCGCGCGCACGGCAACTCCCTCGCAGGATCACCGAGGTACGAGAATAGCACGCACCACAGGCGGGTAGCGTTGAGGCATGGCCAGCGGGGAAGCGATCGAGAGCACGGCGGCGATCGCCCGCGACCTCATCCGTTTCGACACCACCAACTGGGGCGAGGGTCGCGCGAATCCGGAGACCGAGGCCGCCGAGTACCTCGGCGGCCTGCTCGGCGAGATGGGTCTGCGACCGGAGTACGTGGATGCCGCTCCCGGCCGCACGAGCGTCATCGCCCGGGTCCCCGGCGCCGACCCCGCCCTGCCCGCGCTCGTCGTGCACGGCCACACGGACGTCGTGCCCGCTGACCCCGCGAACTGGACCGTCGATCCCTTCGAGGGCGTGATCGAGCACGGCATGCTGTGGGGTCGCGGCGCCGTCGACATGAAGAACATGGACGCCATGATCGTCGGCGCCCTGCAGGACATCCTGGGTGCCGGCAGGCGACCGGCGCGCGACCTCGTCGTCGCCTTCTTCTCAGACGAGGAGAACGGCGGGGTCTTCGGCTCGCATTACATCGTCGACAACCGGCCCGAGCTCTTCGCCGGCGCCACGGAGGCGATCAGCGAGGTCGGCGGCTACTCCGTCGACCTGGGCGGCACCCGCGCCTACCTGCTGCAGACGGGGGAGAAGGCCCTGATCTGGGTCAAGCTCATCGCCCGCGGCACTGCGGCGCACGGCTCCCGCATCATCCGGGACAACGCCGTCACCACGCTTGCGCGCGCGGTCGCGGTGCTCGGGCAGCAGGAGTGGCCGCTGCACCTCACCGGCACCACCGAACTGATGCTCGCCGAGCTCGCGCGCATCATGGACGTCGACCCCCACCAGATCGGGCCCGACGAGCTCGTGCTCTCCACCGGGCACGCGGCCGGCTTCATCCACGCCTCGCTGCACACGACCGCGAACCCGACGGTGCTGCAGGCCGGGTACAAGCACAACGTCATCCCGGATCTCGCGGAGGCGCTTGTCGACATCCGCGCCTTCCCGGGGGAGGAGGATGCGGTGCTCGCCCAGGTGCAGCAACTCGTGGGCGACGACATCGAGATCGTGACCATGCACACCGACATCGGGCTGGAGAACGCCTTCGAGGGCCCGCTCGTCGATGCCATGGTCGGCACGCTGCGCACCCACGACCCCGGAGCGCCCGTGCTGCCATACATGCTCTCGGGCGGCACCGACAACAAGTCGCTCGCCAAGCTCGGGATCACCGGATACGGCTTCGCGCCATTGCGCCTGCCCGCCGAACTGGACTTCCCGGCGATGTTCCACGGTGTCGACGAGCGGGTGCCGCTCGACGCACTAGTGTTCGGTAGGCGGGTGCTGACCGACCTGCTGCTCAACTACTAGGAGTCGACGTCGTGGGTTTCATCGAGGCCATCATCCTGGGCCTGCTCCAGGGGCTCACCGAGTTCCTGCCCATCTCTTCGAGCGCCCACCTGCGCATCGCGGGGGAGTTCCTGCCCTCGGCCAAAGACCCGGGCGCGACGTTCACCGCGATCACCCAGATCGGCACCGAGCTCGCGGTGATCATCTACTTCCGCAAGGACATCGCGCGCATCATCGGCAAATGGTTCCGGCAGTTCGGCCGGCACAACGGCGCGCACGCCGTGCGGGTCGACCGGCACGACCCCGACGTGCGCCTCGGCTGGCTCGTGATCACCGCCACGATCCCCATCGTCATCGTCGGCTACCTGTTCCAGGACTCGATCCGTTCGGTGTTCCGCTCCCTCTGGCTGGTGGCGATCGTGCTCATCGTCTTCGGCATCGTCCTGGGGCTCGCCGACCTGCTGGGCAGGAAGGTCCGCACGATCGAGACGATGAGCTACCGGCACGGCATCATCATCGGCGTCGCCCAGATGCTCGCGCTCGTGCCCGGCGTCTCCCGCTCCGGCGCCACGATGACCGCCGCACGCATCCTCGGCTTCGAGCGGACCTCGGCCGCGCGCTTCGGCTTCTTGCTCGCGATTCCCGCGGTGTTCGGCAGCGGGCTCTACGAATTGGCCACCGCCCTCACCTGTGACCCGGTCGCGGATGCGGCGGAGGGTTGCGGCACCGGATACGGGATGGTGGAGACGGCGCTCGCCACCGTCGTCGCGTTCGGCGTCGGCTTCGCGGTGATCGCGTTCCTCATGCGCTACATCGAGAAGCGCTCGTTCCTGCCCTTCGTGATCTACCGGATCCTGCTCGGGGCGGCCCTGCTCGTGCTGCTCTCGCTCGGCGTCATCAACCCGTAGAGGCGGCGCACTCCCGCCCGGCGCACTCCCGCCCGGCGCACTCCCGCCCGGCGCACTCCCGCTGTGAAGGAGTTCCTTCACAACGGGAGTCTCCTAGGTCGAACCGCCGCCGGCCCGGTCTTCTCCCTCGCAGGGCGTGCTCCATTCCCAATCTCCACGCGGACGGGCGGCCACGCCAACCTGTGGACAAGAACCCTGCAGTGTCGCTTCGTGAAAGTGAAGCTCTACGCCGATCTGCGAGAACTTGGCGGTCTGGCCTCCCTCGGCGAATTGCTTGCTCGCGGGCACTGGCGTGAGCGGATCGACATCGCGGTGATGCACCGCAAAATCATCAGGGTTCGGAAGGGCTGGTACGCCTTGGCCGACGAGGCGGAGGCGGTGATTCGCGCATGGCGGGTGGGTGGTCGCCTCGCGTGCCGGAGCGCCGTGGCATTCCACACCGGCACCGACGACGTCGACACGCTCCACGTCGAGGTCCCGGCGAACGCCGCTCGCCTGCGATCCCCGAACTACGCGAAGCGACGCCTGGGTCACGACGACGGGGTCGTCGTGCACTGGGTCAGCAATCCGGGAGGCGGACCGCGACGTGCCGTGCCGCTTGAGCGCGCCCTGCGGCAGGCGGAACGTTGCCGGGCGCCCTGAACTCAGTCGGCCCGGGGCCGCCAGGGCTCGTCGCCGGCCGCGCCGCCGTCTGGCCGGTCGCCCCCGCGGCGCAGGTAGCGCTCGAACTCCTGCGCGATCGCCTCGCCGCTGGCCTCGGGGGAATCGACGGTGTCCCTCGCCTGTTCGAGCTGCTCGATGTACGAGGCCATGTCGTCGTCATCCCCGGCGAGCGCATCGATGCCGCTCTCCCACGCCGCCGCCTCGGTCGCGAGCTCGCCGCGGGGGATCGTGACCCCGATGAGCTCTTCGAGCTTGTCGATGATCGCGAGCGTCGCCTTCGGGCTGGGTGCGTTGTGCACGTAGTGCGGAACGGATGCCCAGACCGAGACGGTCGGGATCCCTGCCTTCTCGACGGCATCCCCCAGCACCGAGAGGATGCCGACCGGCCCCTCGTAGGAGCTGCGCTCCATGCCGAACTGCTGGCGGACCTCGCGGTTCTCGCTGCTGGTGAACACGGAGATCGGTCGCGAGTGCGGCACGTCGGCGAGCATCGCGCCGAGGAAGATGATGCCGCCGATCTCGTTGGCGACGACGACGTCGAGGATCTCCTGCACGAAGGTCTTCCAGCCACGCGAGGGCTCGGTGCCGAGCAGCAGGTAGATATTGGCCCCCTCGTCCTCGCTCGAAGGTCGAGTGGGTCCGTAGATCGTCACCCCGGGCCAAACCAGCCGGCGGTTGCCGTCCTCGTCCATGGCGACGGAGGGACGGTTGAACTGGTAGTCGAAGTAGTCCTCGGGGTCGACCTCGGCGATGGGGTACAGATCGAGCTGCTCCTTGAGCGTGCGCGCCGCGCCGCTCGCGGCCTCGCCGGCGTCGTTCCAACCCTCGAACGCGACCACGAGGAGTCGCCCGTCCGCGAACTGGTTGCCTGGCACCGCACTCCTGACCGGCTCCGACCCGCGCCGGGACCTCAACCAAGGATAGAACTACGATGGTCGGTTGTGACCCATCCCAACCCACCCGCGGCGGTCCTCTGGGACATGGACGGCACGCTCGTCAACACCGAGCCGTACTGGATCGCGGCCGAGACCGAGCTCATCCACGAGTTCGGCGGGGACTGGACCCACGACGAGGCGATGGAGCTCGTCGGTTCGGGCCTGTGGCATTCGGCACGCGTCATCCAGGCCAAGGGCGTCACCCTCGCCGAGGACGAGATCATCGACCGGCTCACCGACCGAGTGCTCGAGCAGCTCGTCGAACTCGGCATCCCATGGCGGCCCGGCGCCCGCGAACTGCTCACCGAGCTGCGTGCCGCCGCGATCCCGACGGCGCTCGTGACGATGTCGATCCACCGCATGGCCCGCCACGTGGCCGACCGCCTCGGCTTTCACGGTTTCGATGCCGTGGTCTCCGGCGACGAGGTGACGCACTCGAAACCGCATCCCGAGCCGTACCTCCGCGGCGCCGAGCTGCTGGGCGTCGACCCGGCGGACTGCGTCGCGATCGAGGATTCCCCGACCGGCATCGCCTCGGCCTCGGCCGCGGGCGCCGCCGTCGTCGGCGTGCCGTTCATGCTCGACCTCGACGACGCCGGCGCGCACGCCGTGTGGCCCACCCTCGCGGGCCGCACCGTCGCCGACCTCGGCGCTCTGCTCGAGACCGCGGGGACCCGATGACCCCGCGCCCCCGCTCCGGCCCGTTCCGCGTCGGGGACCGCGTGCAGCTCACCGGACCCAAGGGCCGCCTCAGCACGGTCACGCTCGAACCTCGCGGCGAGTACCACACGCATCAGGGCGTGCTCAGCCACGACGTCATCATCGGCCGGCCGGATGCCTCGGTCGTGGTCTCGTCGAGCGGCATCGAGTACCTCGCCATGCGCCCCCTGCTCACCGACTTCGTGATGTCGATGCCCCGCGGCGCCGCGATCATCTACCCGAAGGATGCCGCCCAGATCCTCGGTGCGGCCGACATCTTCCCGGGCGCGACCGTGGTCGAGGCGGGGGTGGGATCGGGCGCGCTCGCCCTGTGGCTGCTGCGAGCCCTCGGCGCCGAGGGCCGCCTCACGAGCTTCGAGCGCCGCGAGGAGTTCGCCGACGTCGCCCGGGCCAACGTGGAGGCGTTCCTGGGCGAGGTGCCGGCGAACTGGTCGGTGACGGTGGGCGACCTGCAGCAGGCGCTGCCGGCATCCGCCGAACCGGGCAGCGTCGACCGGATCGTGCTCGACATGCTCGCGCCGTGGGAGTGCCTCGACGTCGTCGCCGAGGCGCTCGCCCCCGGGGGCGTGCTGCTGTGCTACATCGCGACGGTCACGCAGCTCTCGCGCGTCGCCGAGGCGATTCGCGCCACCGGTCGGTTCACCGAGCCGGAGTCGACCGAGACCCTCATCCGCGGCTGGCATGTCGAGGGTCTCGCCGTGCGCCCCGACCACCGCATGGTCGGGCACACCGGGTTCCTGATGACCGCGCGCCGACTCGCGCCGGGCACGGTGCTGCCAGCGCTCAAGCGCCGTGCCTCCAAGTCCGACTACTCCGACGAGGATGTCGAGCTCTGGACCCCCGGCGCGCTGGGGGAGCGCACCGCGAGCGACAAGCGCCTGCGCCGCACCGTACGCGACGCCCGCGCGGCTGCCGATGCGGCATCCGACGACCGGTAGAGTGTTCCGGTACTGCCCCCTTCAGGAAGAGTGTTCGTGCGCAAGCTCGCCAGCATCGCCGTGACCGCAGGACTGCTGGTCGCCCTCACCGCGTGCAGTGGCACGCCCTTCAACCCCGGTGGCTGCACGCCCGAATACGCCCCGGGCGTCAACACCGCGTTCGTGACGGCGGATGCGGGCCTCGGCAAAGACCCGAAGGCCGAGTTCCCGACGCCGCTCGTGGCCTCCGACACGCAGGCCGAGGTCATCTCCGAGGGCGACGGCGACCTCGTGTCGGTGGGCGACACGGTCGACGTGCAGATCACGATCTACGACGGTGCGACGGGCGAGGCGCTCATCTCCACCGACTACGCGGGCTCGGGGCTGCGGCTCTCGGCGATCGACGGCCAGCCGGCGTTCGGGGCCATCGCCGAGTGCGCGACGGTCGGATCGCGGGTAGCCGCCGTCGGACCGGCCGGCGAACTCATCGGCGAGGCCGCGATCACCGCCAACGGCATTCCCGTGACGGTGGACGACACGGTCGTGCTGGTCGCGGACGTGCTGCGCTCCTTCCTCGGCCGCGCCGACGGCGCCGACCAGCTCGCGCAGGCGGGCTTCCCGTCGATCGTGCTCGCCCCGGACGGGCGTCCCGGGTTCACGATCCCCGCCACCGACCCCCCGGCGGATCTGCGGATCGCCGTGCTCAAGGCCGGCAACGGCGCGACGGTCGAGGAGGGCGATCCGGTCGTCATCCACTACACGGGCGTGCTCTGGGACTCCCAGTCGGTCTTCGACTCCACCTGGGACCGCAACGCCCCCACCACCCTCGTCGCCGCGGACTTCACGACGACCGACGACCAGTCCGGCGTCGTGCCCGGCTTCGCGCAGGCGCTCATCGGCCAGAAGGTCGGCTCGCAGGTCATCGTGGTGATCCCCCCGGAGCTCGGTTACCCTGTTGGAAGCGCCCCCAGCTCGATCGGCGAGGGCGCCACCCTGGTCTTCGTCTTCGACGTGCTGGGGATCGAATAGCGGTTCGCTCCACCAGCGTCCGAGCACGACACGGCCGGGTGTCCTGACCTGAAACGTTAGGATCTCTCTCGTGCCAGCAGCAAGGTCGGCCCCCAGGATCCCCGTCGAGGAGCGGCTGTTCAGTCTCGTCCTCGCGCTCCTCGCCACGGATGCCGGGCTCACCAAGTCCGAGATCCTCTCGACCGTGCAGGGCTACCGCCAGAAGTACTCGCACTCCGGCGACAACGCGAACCTCGAGCGCCAGTTCGAGCGCGACAAGGACGACATCCGCGAACTCGGCGTGCCGCTCGAGACCATCGAAAGCCCAGGTCAGGCCGGCAACAACCAGAACTTGCGTTATCGCATCCCGCGAGGCAGCTACGAACTGCCCAGCGACATCAGGTTCTCTCCGGAGGAGACCGCGCTGCTGAACCTCGCGGCGATGGTGTGGCGCGAGGGCTCGCTGTCGGGGGAGTCTCGCCGTGCGGTGCTCAAGCTGCGCTCGCTCGGGGTCACGACCACGGAGCCGGTGCTCGGCTACGCCCCGAAGGTGCGAGTGCGCGAGCCGGCGTTCGAGCCGCTCAACGCGGCGCTCGAGAAGCACCTCTTCGTGCGCTTCGGCTACCTCAAGCCCGGGGACACCGAGGCGCGGGTACGCCACGTCGCGCCTCTCGCCCTCGTGCAGCACCAGGGCCGCTGGCACCTCTACGCCGAGGAGCCGGCCTCGCGATCGGACAGGACCTTCCTGCTGCGGCGCATCGTCAGCGAGGTCGTCACGACCACCGAGACGTTCCCCGCGCCCGAGGGCGACCAGACGGCCGCGGCCCTCGAGGGTCTCGAGGAGGTCTGGAACGCCCACACCGCCGTCGTGGAGGTTCAGCCGGGAACGGATGCCGCGGCACGCCTCGGCAAGCGCCGGGGCACGGTGGTCGAGTCATCCGGCGCCCTGCGGCTGCACTACTCGGACGCGAACATCTTCGCCGACGAGCTCGCCGGGTTCGGTCCGGAGGCGCTCGTGATCTCGCCGCCGGAGCTGCGGGATGCCGTACGCACGCGCCTCGAACGGACGGCGGCCGACCATGGCTGAGCGCCCCGACCGCCGCCGCGCCCGGGCCCCCAAGCAGCCGCCGCTGCGCGCGCAGGACAAGCTCGCCTTCCTGCTCTCGCTCGTGCCGTACCTGATGGACCACGACCGCGTGAAGGTGCAGGATGCGGCGGCGCACTTCGGCGTGCCGGAGGAGCAGATCCGCGAGGCCGTGCGTCTCATCGGGGTCTCCGGCATCCCGGGGGAGACCGCGATGTACCAGCACGGCGACCTCTTCGATATCGCCTGGGACGCCTTCGAGGACGACGACGAGATCGTGCTCACCAACCTCGTCGCGATCGACGACTCGCCGCGGTTCTCGGCGCGCGAGGCCGCGGCCCTCATCGCCGGACTGCAGTACCTCTCCGCCCTGCCGGAGCACGCGGACCGGGCCGCGATCGCGAGCCTCGCCTCGAAGCTCTCGCGCGGCGCGTCGGCGGCACCGACCCCCGTCGCCGTCGAGGCCACCGAGACCGACGGAACACTCGCGCTGCTGCGCAGCTCCGTCGAGCAGGGCGTGCAGATCGAGTTCGACTACGTCAACTCCACCGGGGTCGCCGAGCGGCGCCGGGTCGACCCGCTGCGCGTCGAGTCGATGGATGCCGACTGGTACGTGCGCGGCTGGTGCCACCTCCGCGAGGCGGTGCGCACGTTCCGCCTCGACCGCATCTCGAACCCCGTGGTCACGACGGAGCCGATCACGCGCGGCCCGCGCGACGTGAGCCTGTCCGACGCCCTCTTCGAGGACACCCCGGAGGACCTGCTCGTGACGATCGACGTCGTCGCCTCCGCCGCGCCGCTGCTCAAGGACTACATCCCGGACGGCGCGACCGTGCACGAGCATGACGGTCGCGTCCGCACCACGATCCGGGTCTCGCACTACCACGGCCTCAAGCGCCTGATCGCGGGCATGCCCGGCGTCGCGACAGTCGTCGAGCCCGCCGAGGCGCGGGCCGTCATCGCCGAGTGGGCCGCGGCAGGGGCAGCGAGGTACCACCGGTGATCGAGCCCGCCGAGATCCCCTGGTGGGCCTGGCTGCTCATCTGGAGCGGGCTCGTGCTCGCGCTGCTCGTGATGCTGGCGATCTCCGCGTGGTGGCTGTTCCGCAAGGGGATCGGGGTGCTCGACGCGGTCGGGGAGCTCGCGGAGGCCGTCGAGGTGCTGGAGGTGGACGACCCGGTGCTGCCGAGACAACAGTTGGCGGTGTTCGCCGCGGCCCGTGACATCCGCCGCCGCGAGGAGGCAAGG
>JBAQPI010000121.1:0-4013 GCA_049305635.1 Rhodoglobus sp.
CCCTCAGACCGCCGCGAGCGAGTCCGCGTCGAGGATCGTGTAGCTGTACCCCTGCTCGGCGAGGAAGCGCTGGCGGTTCTGGGCGTAGTCCTGGTCCACGGTGTCGCGGGCCACGAGGGTGTAGAAGTTCGCGGGCAGGCCGCTCTCCTTCGGGCGCAGCAGTCGTCCGAGTCGCTGCGCCTCCTCCTGGCGGGAGCCGAAACTGCCTGAGACCTGGATGGCGACGGTCGCCTCGGGCAAGTCCACCGAGAAGTTGGCGACCTTCGAGACCACGAGCACCGGGGTCCTGCCGTCGCGGAACTCCTGGTAGAGCCGTTCCCGCTCGGGGATGGGCGTCGACCCGGTGAGCGACGGTGCGCCGAGCGCATCCGCGAGCACGTCGAGCTGGTCGAGGTACTGGCCGATCACGAGGATGCGCTCGCCCGCGTGTTTGGCGACGAGTTCGCGCACCACCCGCAGCTTCGCCGGTGCGGTCGCCGCGAGTCGATAGCGTCCGTCGTCGGCCGAGGCGGCGTACTCGAGGCGGTCGGCCTCGGGCAGGTCGACGCGCACCTCGAAGCAGGAGGCCGGGGAGATGAAGCCCTGCGCCTCGATCTCCTTCCACGGGGCGTCGAAGCGCTTCGGGCCGATAAGGGAGAACACGTCCCCCTCGCGACCGTCCTCGCGCACGAGCGTCGCGGTGAGGCCGAGGCGGCGGCGGGCCTGCAGCTCGGCGGTGAGCTTGAACACCGGGGCGGGCAGCAGGTGCACCTCGTCGTAGATCACGAGGCCCCAGTCGAGGGCGTCCAGCAGCGCGAGGTGGGCGTACTCGCCCTTCCGCTTCGCCGTGAGGATCTGGTACGTGGCGATCGTGACCGGCTTGATCTGCTTGAGCTGGCCCGAGTACTCGCCGATCTCGTCCTCGGTGAGCGTCGTGCGCTTGAGCAGTTCGGCTCGCCACTGCCGTGCCGAGACCGTGTTGGTGACGAGGATGAGCGTGGTCGTGTTGGTCGCCGCCATGGCTCCGAGCCCGACGAGGGTCTTGCCGGCCCCGCACGGCAGCACGACGACGCCGGACCCGTGACGGGTGAAGTTGTCGATCGCCTGGTGCTGGTAGGGCCGCAACTGCCAGGCCGACTCGTCGAGGTCGATCTCGTGCGGGGTGCCCGGCGTGTAGCCCGCATGGTCCTCCGCGGGCCAGCCGAGCTTGAGCAGCTCCTGCTTGAGCTGCCCGCGTGCCCACGCCTGCACGACGTAGGTGCGGTCCCCGCGCTTCTCGAACAGCAGTTCGGCGACCTTCCGGGCCCTCGTGATCTCGCCGAGCACGGCCGGGTCGTTGGCGGTGAGCGTGAGGGCGCCGTCATCCGCCCGCTCGATGACGAGCCGGCCGTAGCGGCCGACGGTCTCCGCGACATCCACCGCGACCGCCTGCGGCACCGGGAAGCGCGAGTACCGCTGAAGGGTCGCGAGCATGTCCTCGGCGGTGTGGCCGGCTGCGCGAGCGTTCCACAGGCCGAGCCGGGTGATGCGGTAGGTGTGGATGTGCTCGGGCGCCCGCTCGAGTTCGGCGAAGATCGCGAGGTCGTGGCGGGCGTCCTCGGCGTCGGGATGCGCGACCTCCAGCAGCACGGTCCGGTCGCTCTGCACGATGAGGGGACCGTTCGGGGACATCCTTCAAGCCTATGCCGACCGCCGAAGCACTCAGGGTGCGTGGAAAAAGGGCGAGGGTTTCCGATTGGCTACAGTTCGGGGATTCTTGCCGCGTCTTGTGTCGGCGGAGCCCCCGCGCGGCTGATAGATTCGCAGGGTTTGGGCTACAGAGGAGTGCCATGAGAATCGCAGTGAGGCGGGAACCGGACGCGGGGGAGCGGCGAGTCGCCGGCACGCCCGAGTCCGTGCGCCAACTGGTCGCCGCAGGGCTCGAGGTCGTCGTCGAGGCGGGTGCCGGCGTGAACGCGGGCTACCCGGATGAGGACTACGCCGCGGCGGGTGCCACCGTGTCGAAGAAGCTCGATCTCGCCAAGGCCGACGTGCTCGCGCACGTGCGGCCGCTGAAGCCCGAGGTGATCACGACCCTGCGCAAGGGGGCCATCACGGTCGGGCTCGCCTCGCCCGCCTCGGAGCTCGCCGGGGTCGCCGCGTTCCGCGACCGCGGGGTCACCGCCTTCGCGCTCGAACTGGTGCCGCGCATCTCGCGCGCGCAGTCCATGGACGCGCTGACCTCCCAGGCGCTCGTCGCCGGCTACCGCTGCGTGCTTGAGGGCGCGATGCGGCTGCCCCGGTTCTTCCCGCTGTTCATGACCGCGGCGGGCACCATCCCGCCCGCGAAGGTGCTCGTGCTCGGCGCGGGCGTCGCGGGCCTGCAGGCGATCGCGACGGCCAAGCGGCTGGGAGCCAAGGTCTCGGCGAACGACGTGCGTGCGGCATCCGCCGATGAGGTGGCCTCGATGGGCGGAACCTTCATCCACCTCGACCTGGACGCGGCCGACGCCGGCGGCGGCTACGCGAAGGAGCTGGCCGCGGACCGCGCCAAGCGCCAGCAGGAGCTGCTGACCCCGCACGTCGCCGAATCGGACGTCATCGTCACGACCGCCGCGATCCCGGGCCGCCCGGCACCTCGTCTGATCACGAAGGCGATGCTGAAGGGCATGCGCCCCGGCAGCGTCATCGTCGACCTCGCGGCCGAGTCCGGCGGCAACGTCGAGGGCAGCGTCGCCGGCGAAGACGTGCAGGTCAAGGTCGACGGCGGCGAGATCACGATCGTGGGCATGAAGGATGCCGCGTCCACGATGCCCTACGACGCCTCGCGCCTCTACGCCAAGAACGTCTCCAACCTCATCGCCCTCATGACCGGCGACGGCGCCGTGACCCCCGACTTCGAGGACGAGGTCGTCGCGGGCGCCTGCCTGACCCACGAGGGCGTCATCCGTCACGAGCCCACCGCGACCGCGGTGGAGGGAGCGAAGAAGTAATGGATCCCATCACCCTGCTCACGGTCTTCGTGCTCAGCGTCTTCGTGGGCTTCGAGGTCGTCGCGAAGGTCTCGAGCACGCTGCACACCCCGCTCATGTCGGGCGCGAACGCCATCCACGGCATCATCCTGGTCGGCGCGATCATCGTCGCGGGCCAGGCCGAGGACGTGCTCGTGCTCGTGGTCGCCCTCATCGCGGTGCTGCTGGCGACCGTCAACCTGGTCGGCGGCTTCGTGGTCACCGACCGCATGCTCGAGATGTTCGGCGGCCGCAACAAGGCCAAGGCCGCGAAGGAGACCGCCAAGTGAGCATCCTCAGCCCCGAGTGGTCGGCGATCCTCTATCTGCTCGCCGCGGTCTGCTTCATCCTCGCCCTGAAGGGCCTGAGTTCCCCGAAGGGCGCCCGCCGCGGCAATCTCATCGGCGCGTTCGGTGCGCTCGTGGCCCTCGTGACGGTGTTCCTGTCGATGAAGCTCGACAACGTGCCGTGGATCCTCGCCACCATCGCCGTCGGCTCCGCGATCGCGGCCCCCGTCTCGCGCCGCGTGAAGATGACGCAGATGCCCCAGCTCGTCGCCCTCTTCAACGGCGTCGGTGGTGGTGCGGCGGCCCTCGTCGCCCTGCTCGAGCTGCCGCACTCCGAGGACCCGTGGTCGGCGCTCGCGGTGACCTTCACGGTGCTGGTCGGCGCGGTCTCGTTCGCGGGCTCGTGCATCACCTTCGCGAAGCTGCAGGAGCTCATGCCGACGCGGGCGATCACCTTCCCCGGTCAGCCGGTGGTCATGGGTCTCGTGCTCGCCGGTGCGCTCGTCGCGGGCGGCTTCGTCATCGCGACCCACTCCTTCCTCGCGGTCATCGTGCTGCTCGCCCTCGGCCTGATCGCGGGCGTGCTGCTGGTGCTGCCGGTGGGCGGCGCGGACGTGCCGATCGTCATCTCGCTGCTCAACGCGTTCACGGGACTCACGGTCGCGGCCTCCGGCCTCGTGCTCGGCAACGTCCTGCTGCTGGTCGCCGGCACGCTCGTCGGCGCCTCCGGCACGATCCTCACCCGCGCCATGGCGGC
>JBAQPI010000122.1:0-3422 GCA_049305635.1 Rhodoglobus sp.
GGGCCCCTCCCCGCCCTGCCCGTGCTCGTCACGATCGCGCTGCTGGGTTTCGCCCTGCTGAGCGTGCTGCTGGGGGTGCGGGCCGGTCGTCGGGTCGCCGAGACCCGCAACCGGCTGCTCGGAGAACTCGTCTCGCTCGCGACCTTCGGCGCGCTCTCGTTCCTCGTGACGTTCTCCGCGCTGCATCCCATGGCGCGGCCCTCGCTGTGGCAGGGCACGCTGCTGCCCACGGCCGTGTTCGCCGTGGGCCTGGCGATCGGGGTGCGCGTCGAGGCGGATGACGCGGGCGGCCGCCTGCGCGCCTGGTTCGAGTCCTGGCCCCGCTCCGTGCGCCTCGCCACGGTCACCGCGTTGCGGGGCGGAGCGGCCGCCGCCGCCGCGATCCTCGCCGTCGCCGCCATCGTGACGACGGGCGCGATCGTGTTCGCCTACGCGCGGATCATCACCCTCTACGAGAGCCTGCACGGCGAGGTGCTCGGCGGCATCGCGATCACCCTCGGGCAGCTCGCCCT
The DNA here is from genome assembly GCA_049305635.1 of Rhodoglobus sp. Taxonomy (GTDB): domain Bacteria; phylum Actinomycetota; class Actinomycetes; order Actinomycetales; family Microbacteriaceae; genus Rhodoglobus. The sequence goes on from JBAQPI010000122.1 coordinate 513, forward strand.
GCTGCCGAACCTCGTGATCTGGACGGCGAGCTGGCTCATCGGTCCGGGCTTCGCGATCGGCACGGGTTCGCTGGTGAGTCCGCTCGGCACCCAGCTCGGGCCCCTCCCCGCCCTGCCCGTGCTCGGCGCGCTGCCAGGCGGCCAGCCCGCCTTCGGCTTCGTGGGACTGCTCGTGCCGATCGTGGCGGGCTTCCTGATCGGCACCGTCCTCGCGGGCCGGCTGCGCGGGCGGCTCGACGACGGGCCGCTCCTGCTCGCGGGCCTCGGCGCGGGCGTCGTCGGCGGCGTGCTGCTGGGCCTGCTGGCGTGGGCCTCGGCCGGTTCGGCAGGCCCGGGCCGTCTCGTGCACGTCGGCCCGGACCCCTGGGCGGTCGGCATCTGCGCCGCCATCGAGATCGCGGTGGGCTGCGTGATCGGCATGCTCGCGAGCCGCCGCCGCGCCCCGGCCGCCGGAAGGGCCGGGCGCTAGGCTGGTCGGGTGCTCTGGATCGTCGTGCTGATCTCGGGAGGCGGCTCGAATCTGCGCGCGCTGCTCGAGGCCTCCGAGGACGCCGAGTTCCCAGCCCGCGTGGTCGCGGTCGGCGCGGACCGCGATGCGGACGGGTTCGAGCACGCGGAGGCCTACGGCATCCCGACCTTCTCGGTCGCCCTCTCGAACTTCGCCGATCGCGATGCCTGGGGCGATGCGCTGCTCGAGCAGGTGCGTGCCTGGCAGCCCGACCTCGTGGTGCTGAGCGGCTTCATGACACTCCTGCCGCCGCGCGTCGTGGCCGCCCTCTCCCCGAACGTCATCAACACCCACCCGGCGTTCCTGCCGGAGTTCCCCGGCGCCCACGCCGTGCGGGACGCGCTCGCGGCGGGCGTCGCCGAGACCGGCGCGAGCGTCATCGTCGTCGACGACGGCGTCGACAGCGGTCCGGTCATCGCCCGGGAGCGCGTGCCCGTGCTCCCCGGCGACGACGAGACGAGCCTGCACGAACGCATCAAACCCGTCGAGCGGCGACTGCTCGTGCAGGCGATCCTCGACATCGCCAACAGCCGTATCGACCTCGAGGAGCTCACCTGATGGCCGGCCCCAGCCACGATCCCGCCGACTACCGCGAACGAGACGTCATCCCGATCCGCCGCGCGCTCGTGTCGGTGAGCGACAAGACCGGCCTCGTGCAGCTCGCGAGCGAGCTCGCGGCCGCCGGGGTGGAGATCGTCTCGACCGGCTCCACCGCGAAGACGATCTCGGATGCCGGCCTGCCCGTCACCCAGGTCGCCGCCGTCACCGGCTTCCCCGAATCGCTCGACGGCCGGGTGCGCACCCTGCACCCCGCGATCCACGCGGGCCTGCTCGCCGACCTCCGGCTCGCCGCGCACGAGCGGGAGCTCGCCGCACTCGGCTACGCCCCCTTCGAACTCGTCGTCTCCAACCTGTACCCCTTCGTCGAGACGGCGGCCTCCGGCGCCGCGGACGACGACGTCGTCGAGCAGATCGACATCGGCGGGCCCGCGCTCGTGCGGGCCGCGGCGAAGAACCACGCGAACGTCGCGATCGTGACCTCGCCGGCAAGTTACGACCAGGTGGTCAAGGCGCTGAAGCTCGGGGGCACGCGGCTCGTGCAGCGCCGCCGGCTCGCGGGCGAGGCCTTCGCGCACACCGCCGCCTACGACGCCGCGGTCGCCGCCTGGTTCGCCGAAACCGGGCGGACCTTCTCGACCGAGCTCGGCGGCGAGCTCGCCGGCGCGGACTCTTCGTCAGTCTTCGCCGCTTCGCTCGTCGTCGAGGCGCAGCTCGCGACCCAACTGCGCTACGGGGAGAACGCGCACCAGGCTGCCGCCCTCTACACCGTGCCCCGCGGCGCGGGCATCGCCCAGGCGACACGCCTCGGCGGCAAGCAGATGTCGTACAACAACTACGTCGACGCGGATGCGGCCGTGCGTGCCGCCTACGACCACGAATCACCGGCGGTCGCGATCGTCAAACACGCGAATCCCTGCGGGATCGCGACGGCGCCGACGATCGCCGAGGCTCACGCACTCGCGCACGCGTGCGATCCGGTTTCCGCATTCGGCGGCGTGATCGCCGCGAACCGTCCGATCACGCGTGAGGCGGCGGAGTCGATCGCACCCGTCTTCACCGAGGTCGTCGTCGCGCCCGGATTCGAGCCCGGCGCGCTCGAGCTGCTCCAGGCGAAGAAGAGCCTGCGGATCCTTCAACTGCCGCCCGGCTACGCGGCCGAGCGTTCGGCCCGGGGACGAGCCGAGGTGCGCCAGATCTCCGGCGGCCTGCTCGCGCAGGAGCCCGACATCCACTTCGCACCGGCGTCGGGCTGGACCCTCGCCGCGGGCGAACCCGCCGACGCCGCGGGTCTCGCCGACCTCGAGTTCGCGTGGCGTGCTGTGCGCGCGGTGAAGTCGAACGGCATCCTGCTGGCCAAGGGCGGCGCGGCTGTGGGCGTCGGCATGGGGCAGGTCAACCGCGTCGACTCCTGCCGCCTCGCGGTCGCGCGTGCCGGCGATCGGGCGGCCGGTGCGGTGGCCGCGAGCGACGCCTTCTTCCCGTTCGCGGACGGCCTGCAGATCCTCGCCGAGGCGGGTGTGCGCGCGGTCGTGCAGCCCGGCGGCTCGATCCGCGATGAGGAGGTCGTCGGGGCGGCGCGCGCCGCCGGGCTGACGATGTACCTCACCGGCGAGCGGCACTTCTTCCACTAGTGTGCCGGGGGGCCGGGGATCTGGCTTGCAGCGGCCGGTGATCCCACCTAGCCTGTAAGGCTGCCCACGAGCCCAGGAAGATCATGTTCGCACCGTCGACCGCATCCGGTCGCCCCGCTTCTCCGAGTACCTTCGCCGCGATCCGGCGACTGTACCCGTACGCGAAGCCCGCCATGCCGCGCATCCTGCTCGGCATGCTCAGCGCCCTGC
>JBAQPI010000123.1:0-9400 GCA_049305635.1 Rhodoglobus sp.
ACACCGCGAACACGATGTCATCCGTCGCCGAGGCGCTCGGGATGGCGCTGCCCGGCTCCGCGAGTCCGGCCGCCGCCGACCGGCGCCGCGACTACTACGCGCACCGCTCGGGGGAGGCCGTGGTCGGGATGCTCGAGCGCGGGCACACGGCACGTGACATCCTCACCAAGAAGGCCTTCGAGAATGCGATCGCGGTCGGGATGGCCCTGGGCGGTTCGACCAACATCGTGCTGCACCTGCTCGCGATCGCGCGCGAGGCCGAGGTCGAGCTCACCCTCGACGACTTCAACCGGATCGGTGACACGGTGCCGCACATCGGTGACCTCAAGCCCTTCGGCAAGTACGTCATGAACGACGTGGACCGCCACGGCGGCATCCCGGTGCTCATGAAGGCGCTGCTGGATGCCGGACTCCTGCACGGCGACGCCCTCACGGTCACCGGCAGGACCGTCGCCGAGAACCTGGCAGAACTGAACCCGGAGCCCCTGGACGGGGAGGTGCTGCACACCCTCGACAACCCCATCCACGCCACCGGCGGCCTCACGATCCTCAAAGGGACGATGGCCCCCGAGGGCGCCGTGGTGAAGACCGCGGGCTTCGACGCCGACGTCTTCGAGGGCCCGGCCCGGGTCTTCGAGCGGGAGCGCGCCGCGCTCGACGCGCTCACCGAGGGCACCATCGAGCCCGGCACGGTCGTGGTGATCCGCTACGAGGGGCCGAAGGGCGGCCCTGGCATGCGCGAGATGCTCGCCATCACGGGCGCCATCAAGGGCGCCGGGCTCGGCAGGGATGTACTACTCTTGACGGACGGCAGATTCTCAGGCGGCACAACCGGCCTCTGCATCGGCCACATAGCTCCCGAAGCGGTGGACGCAGGTCCCATCGCCCTCGTGCGCGATGGTGATCTGATACGGGTCGATATCGCAGCTCGCTCGCTCGACCTACTGGTCGACCCGGCAGAGCTGGAAGCCCGCCGCAACGGCTGGGCTCCCCTTCCACCGCGCTATACCCGTGGCGTTCTCGCGAAATACTCCAAGCTCGTGCACTCCGCCGCGGAGGGCGCGGTCACGGGGTAGTCGCGCACCCCAGCCGACTCACCACAGAAGGAAACCCATGTCCACGGACACGGCCCCACGGCCGAAGAGCACCGCGCCCGAGATCCTCACCGGTTCCGGTGCCATCCTCCGCTCCCTCGAGATGCTCGGCATCACCGACGTCTTCGGGCTGCCCGGCGGGGCCATCATGCCGTTCTACGACGAGCTCATGGCCTCGACCGCGATCCGCCACATCCTGGTCCGCCACGAGCAGGGTGCCGGGCACGCGGCCGAGGGCTACGCCTCATCCACCGGCAGGGTCGGCGTCGCCATCGCGACCTCCGGGCCCGGCGCGACCAACCTGGTGACCGCGATCGCGGATGCCTACATGGACTCGGTGCCGTTGCTGGCGATCACCGGCCAGGTCTTCTCCACCTCGATGGGCACCGACGCGTTCCAGGAGGTCGACATCGTCGGGGTGACGATGCCGATCACCAAGCACTCGTTCCTGGTGACCAAGCCGGAGGACATCCCGGCGACCCTCGCCGCGGCGTACCACATCGCGACGACCGGTCGCCCCGGCCCGGTGCTGGTGGATGTCACCAAGGACGCACAGCAGAAGAGCGCGCCCTTCGTCTGGCCCCCCAAGGTCGACCTGCCCGGCTACCGGCCGGTCATGAAGGCGCACGGCAAGCAGGTGGTGGCCGCGGCCCAGCTGCTCGCCGAGGCGGAACGCCCCGTGTTCTATGTCGGCGGCGGCGTCGTGCGCGCCGGTGCCGCGGCCGAGCTGCTCGAGCTCGCGCACACGGTCGGCGCCCCCGTCGTCACGACCCTCATGGCGCGCGGCGTCTTCCCCGACTCCGATCCGCTGCACCTGGGCATGCCCGGCATGCACGGCGCCGTGCCCGCGGTGCTCGGTCTGCAGGAGTCGGACCTGCTGATCTCCCTCGGCGCGCGGTTCGACGACCGCGTGACCGGCAAGGCGAGCGAGTTCGCCCCGCACGCCAAGATCGTGCACGTGGACATCGACCCGGCCGAGATCGGCAAGATCCGGGCCGCGGACGTCCCGATCGTCGGCGATGCCAAAGACGTCATCGTCGACCTGACCGCAGCCTTCGTCGACGCGGCGAAGGCGCGAAAGCCCGACTACGCCGCGTGGTGGAAGCGGCTGGACACCCTCAAGGAGCAGTACCCGCTCGGCTACGTGGATCTCGACGACGGCATCCTCGCTCCGCAGATGGTCATCGAGCGCATCGGGCAGCTGACCGGACCGGAGGCGATCTACGCCGCCGGGGTCGGGCAGCACCAGATGTGGGCGGCGCAGTTCATCAAGTACGAGCGTCCGTACTCCTGGCTCAACTCCGGCGGTGCGGGCACGATGGGCTACGCGGTGCCGGCGGCGATGGGTGCGAAGGTCGCCAACCCCGACCGTGTGGTGTGGGCCATCGACGGCGACGGCTGCTTCCAGATGACCAACCAGGAGCTCGCCACCTGCACGATCAACGACATCCCGATCAAGGTCGCGATCATCAACAACTCCTCGCTCGGCATGGTGCGCCAATGGCAGACGCTGTTCTACGACGGTCGCCACTCCTTCACCGACCTCGAGACCGGGCCCGACACCAAGATGATCCCCGACTTCGTCAAGCTCGCCGAGGCCTACGGCTGCCTCGCGATCCGCGTGACGCGCCAGGAGGAGATCGATCCGGCCATCAAGCTCGCGCTGGAGACCAACGATCGCCCCGTCGTGATCGACTTCATCGTCAGCCGCGACGCGATGGTGTGGCCGATGGTGCCGCAGGGCGTCGGCAACTCGAGCGTGCAGTACGCCAGGGACCACGCCCCCGAGTGGGAAGAGGAGTAGACAGATGAGCCACGTCCTTTCCCTCCTCGTCGAGGACAAGCCCGGCCTGCTGACCCGCGTCGCGGGACTCTTCGCCCGCCGCGGCTTCAACATCGAGTCGCTCGCCGTCGGCAAGAGCGAGATCGAGGGCCTCTCCAGGATCACCGTCGTGGTCGACGTGGAGGAACAGCCGCTCGAGCAGGTGACCAAGCAGCTCAACAAGCTCATCAACGTCATCAAGATCGTCGAGCTCGACCCCGCCCAGTCGGTCACCCGCGAGCACCTGCTCATCAAGGTGAAGGTCGACAACACCACACGTTCGCAGATCCTCGAGGCGGTGAACCTGTTCCGCGCCAGGGTCGTGGATGTCGCCACCGACGCCCTCGTCATCGAGACCACCGGCGACTCGGGCAAGATCCAGGCCTTCCTGCGCGTGCTGGAGCCCTACGGAATCAAGGAGATCGCCCAGTCCGGCCTGCTCGCGATCGGCCGGGGCTCCAAGTCGATCACGGAACGCGTCTTCAAGAACTAGTACGAACCACCGGTGGTCCAGCGACGCCGGGACCGATCTCGGCTCCGCTCGATCACCGACAAACACCCAACACGAAGGAACGAAACAGTGGCAGCAGAACTCCTCTACGACAAGGACGCCGACCTCTCCATCATCCAGGGCAAGAAGGTCGCCATCGTCGGTTACGGATCGCAGGGTCACGCGCACGCGCAGAACCTCCGCGACTCCGGTGTCGAGGTGAAGATCGCGCTCAAGGACGGCTCGAAGTCGACGGCCAAGGCGCAGGAGGACGGCTTCGAGGTGCTCAGCGTCTCCGACGCCGCGGAGTGGGCTGACCTCATCATGATCCTCGCCCCCGACCAGCACCAGCGCGCGATCTACGGCGACAGCATCAAGGACAAGTTGACCGCGGGCAAGACCCTCGCCTTCGCGCACGGCTTCAACATCCGCTTCGGATACATCGATGCCCCCGAGGGCGTCGACGTGATCCTCATCGCACCGAAGGCGCCCGGCCACACGGTGCGCCGCGAGTTCGTCGCGGGTCGCGGCATCCCGGACATCATCGCGGTCGAGCGCGACGCCTCCGGCAAGGCCTGGGATGTCGCGCTCTCCTACGCGAAGGCCATCGGCGGCACGCGGGCCGGCGTCATCAAGACGACCTTCACCGAGGAGACCGAGACCGACCTGTTCGGTGAGCAGGCCGTGCTCTGCGGCGGCGTCTCGCAGCTGGTGCAGTACGGCTTCGAGACCCTCACCGAGGCCGGCTACCAGCCCGAGATCGCCTACTTCGAGGTGCTGCACGAGCTCAAGCTCATCGTCGACCTCATGTGGGAGGGCGGCATCGCCAAGCAGCGCTGGAGCGTCAGCGACACGGCCGAGTACGGCGACTACGTCTCCGGCCCGCGCGTGATCGACCCCCACGTCAAGGAGAACATGCAGGCCGTGCTCGCGGACATCCAGTCCGGTGCCTTCGCGAAGCGCTTCATCGCCGACCAGGACGCGGGTGCCCCCGAGTTCCTCGCCCTGCGTGAGAAGGGCGCCGCGCACCCGATCGAGGCCACCGGACGCAAGCTGCGGGCGCTGTTCGCCTGGAAGCAGGAGGACGCGGACTACACCGAGGGCTCTGCCGCTCGGTAGGGGTGACGGCTCTGCGCCTGCGATCTCGACCCCGCGGGTGGTCCGTGGGGGGAGGATGGGTGGTATGGCGGAGCGGGCGGTGGTGGTGACGGGGGCCTCGTCCGGGATCGGGCGGGCGACGGCGCTGCTGCTCGACGCGCGGGGGTGGACGGTGTTCGCCGGCGTGCGCAGGTCGGCGGATGCGCAGTCGCTCGCGGTCGCGGCATCCGAGCGGCTCGTGCCGCTCATGCTCGACGTCAGCAAGGAGCCCGACATCGCGGCGGCGGCGCAGACCGTGCGGGACCGCGGGATACCGCTCGCCGGACTCGTGAACAATGCGGGCATCGCGGCGGCGGCGCCGCTCGAGGCCGTGCCGATCGACGAGTTGCGCCACCAGCTCGAGGTCAACGTCGTCGGCCAGGTCGCCGTCACCCAGGCGATGCTCCCGATGCTGCGCGCGACCGAGGGGCGCATCGTCAACGTGACCTCCGTCGGCGGTCTCGTCGCGGGGCCGATGCTGGGGCCGTACCACGCATCCAAGTTCGCCTTCGAGGCGATCACCGACACCCTGCGCAACGAGCTCGCGCCCTGGGGCATCGAGGTCATCGCGATCGAGCCGGGGGCGATCGCGACCCCGATCTGGGCGACCTCAGCGGCGGCCGCGGACCGCATGAACCTCCCCGCCGAGGCGATCGAGCGCTACCGAAAGCCCATCGCGGCGGCGCGCGCCTCCGCCGCCAACGCCTCGAAGCACGGGCTGCCGCCGGGGAAGGTCGCCGGGGTCATCGAGCGCGCGCTCACGACGCTGCGGCCGCGCACCCGCTACCCGGTCGGCAACGACGCGAAGGCGGTTGCGTGGCTGCTCGCTGGTCTGCCGGATCGATTGCGCGACAGGATCGTGTTCGGGCAGAGATAGAGGAGGTGAGAAGATCACCTCCGAGGTCGGCAGGCACGAGCACAAGATCGACGGACTCGACCGCGAGAAGGCCGTGCTTGACTGTACTGCGTGACCCTTTCGCTCGGAATGCCCGGCGTGCGCACGGCGCAGCCCGGCACCGAGGGGCGCCCGGACACCGACGCGCTCATCGACCGCTTCGGGCGCCTCGCGCGCGACCTGCGCATCTCGATCACCGAGAAGTGCTCCCTGCGCTGTACCTACTGCATGCCCGCCGAGGGGCTGCCGGCGATCCCGCGCGATGAGCTGCTGACCCCGGCGGAGATCGCGCGGCTGGTGGGCATCGCGGTGCGCGACCTGGGGGTTCGCGACATCCGCTTCACCGGCGGCGAGCCGCTCATGCGTGCCGATCTCGTCGAGATCGTCGGGCTCTCTCGTGCGGTCGCGGGAGGCGCCTCGCTGAGCATGACGACGAACGGCATCGGGCTCGACAAGCGCATCGACGAGCTCGTCGCCGCCGGGCTCGACCGGGTGAACATCTCGCTCGACACCGTCGACCGCGACCACTTCGCCCGGCTCACCCGCCGTGACCGGCTGCCGGACGTCCTGCGCGGCATCGAGGGCGCCCGCCTGGCCGGGCTCACGCCGCTGAAGATCAACGCCGTGCTCATGCGCGACACCCTGGCCGGGGCATCCGAGCTGCTGGCCTGGGCGCTCGAGCACGGCGCCCGCCTGCGCTTCATCGAGCAGATGCCGCTCGACGCCGACGAGCGGTGGGCGATGGACAACATGGTGCCGGCGCAGGACCTCATCGACGTGCTCTCCGCGCGGTTCGCGATCACCGAGCCGCACCGCGACGACCCTTCCGCCCCCGCGGAGGAGTGGCTCGTCGACGGCGGCCCCGCGACGGTCGGCATCATCGCCTCGGTCACCCGCAGCTTCTGCGAGGCCTGCGACCGCACCCGCATCACCGCCGAGGGCACCGTGCGCTCCTGCCTGTTCGGCGACGACGAGACCGACCTGCGCGGCCTGCTGCGCGACGGGGCGGATGACGCGGCTCTGGCATCCCGCTGGCGCGCGGCCCAGTGGGGCAAGCAGGCCGGGCACGGGATGTCGCTGCCGGGCTTCCAGCGCCCGCGGCGCTCGATGGGGGCGATCGGTGGCTGAGGTGCGCTACTTCGCGGCCGCCGCCGAGGCGGCCGGGCGGGAGTCCGAGTCCCTCGCCGCGGCGACGGTCGGTGAACTCAAGGTGCTGCTCGTCGAGCGGTACGGGGCGCTCATGGCGAGAGTCGTGGCATCCGGCTCGTTCCTCGTCGACGGCATCGCCTCGCGCGACGACGCCCGCCCGATCGGCGAGCGAGTGGACGTGCTGCCGCCGTTCGCGGGCGGCTGAGCGGCGCGGCATGCTGCCGGGGGGAGCGTCGGGGCTGTGCGTTTTCGCGATGTCAGTTCAGACTGACGTCAGCGCGAACTGACATCACGAAATCGGCACCACGGAGACGGACGTGGCGGCGAGCCCGCGCTGTGCAGTCGGTTCAGCCCGGCGAGCAGGCGGTCGCTGACCATCTCACAGCCCGACCCACTCGGTGACGCCGTCGGCGAGGTGCTGGCGCTTCCAGATCGGCACCTCGGCCTTGATCGCGTCGACGAGGCGCGCGCAGGCCTCGAACGCCTCCGCGCGGTGGGGTGCGGCGACGACGGCGACGAGCGCGACGTCCCCGACCACGAGCGAGCCGACGCGGTGCGCGGCGGCCGCGGGCAGCCCGATCCGCTCGACGCACGCGGCGAGGAACGCCTCGGCGTCGGGGTGGGCCTGGTAGTCGAGCGCCGTGACCGCGGCGCCGTGGTCGTGGTCGCGCACGACCCCGCGGAAGGTCACGAGGGCGCCGTCGGCGCTCGAGAGCACGAGCGCCTCGATGGCCCCGGCGGCGAGCGGCTGGCTCGAGATCGTGGCGAGACGACGGTCCATGCGTCCTAGCCTGTCACTTCGGCGTGAAAGGCTGGCACGGTGAGTCTCCGACATGCCCTCGCCGCGGTGCTCGTCGCGCTGATCTGGGGGCTCAACTTCCTCGCCATCCGCTTCGGTCTGGATGACGACGTGCCGCCCCTGCTCTTCCTCGCGATGCGCTTTGTGCTGGTCTCCATCCCGGCGGTGTTCTTTCTCAAGCCCCCCGCGATCGGCTGGAAGAACATCGTGCTCATCGGCGCCTTCCTGAGCTTCGGACAGTTCACCCTGCTCTACCTCTCGATGAGTCTCGGGATGCCGCCGGGGCTCGCCTCGCTCCTGCTGCAGACGCAGGTGGTGCTCACGGTCATCGTCGCCGCGATCGTGCTGCATGAGCGGCCGACCCGCACCCAGCTCGCCGGCATCGTGATCGGCATGGCCGGTCTCGCGGTCGTCGTGGTCTCGCACAGTGCCGTCGCGCCGTGGCTGCCGCTCGTCGTGATCCTGCTCGCGGCCCTGTCCTGGGCGATCGGCAACGTGCTCGCCCGCCGCGCGAAGGCCGCCTCCGGGCTCTCGCTCGTCGTCTGGTCGGGGCTCGTCGTACCGATCCCCGCGTTCGCGCTCTCGCTGCTGGTGGACACCCCGCCCGTCGTGTTCGACGCGCTCACGCACCTCACCGTCGGCGCCGTGCTGAGCACCCTCTACACCGTGGTGTTCGCCTCGCTCATCGGCTACGGCATCTGGAACACGCTGCTCGCACGCTACCCGGCGAGCGCGGTCGTGCCGTTCACGCTCCTCGTGCCGGTCGTCGGCATCATCTCGGCATGGTTCGTGCTCGGCGAGCTGCCGACGGCGCTGGAGCTCGTCGGCGGTGCGGTCATGCTCACCGGGCTCGCGATCGCCGTGATCGTCTGGGGTCCGCGACCCTCAGTGCCGGCCGTCCCCGCCGAGCTGCGCGACAAGGTGCTCGAGTAGCTCGTCGAGCACTGCCAGGCCGTCCCTGACACCGCCGGGCGAGCCCGGGAGGTTCACGACGATCGTGTCGCCCGCGGTGCCGGCGAGGCCGCGGCTGAGGGCCGCCGTGGCGGTGGTGCGCAGGCCGCGCGCCCGGATCGCCTCGGCGATGCCCGGCAGTTCGCGGGTGAGCAGCGGGCGGGTGGCCTCCGGGGTGCGGTCGGTCGGCGTCATCCCGGTGCCGCCGGTCGTGATGACGAGGGCGGGGGACTCCGCGAGCGCGGCGGCGAGCGCCTCGGCGACGTCGGCGTCCGCGGCGACGGTCACGGCATCCACCGCGTAGCCGCGCTCGTCGAGCCAGGCCGCGATGACCGGACCGGTCGTGTCCTCCCGCGTCCCGGCGGCGGCGGAAGTGGAGGCGACGAGCACGGCCGCGGTGCCGGGCCGCACGGAGGCACGGGTCTTGCCGCCGGCCTTGCTCGTGACCCGGATGTCGCCGAGCACCGAGTGCGGATCGACGGCCTTCGTCATGTCGTGCAGCGTGAGCCCCGCGATCGCGACCGCGGTGAGGGCCTCCATCTCGACCCCGGTCTGCCCGGTCGTGCGAGCGGTGGCGGTGATCACGATGCGGTCGTCACCGAACTCGAAGTCGACGTTGACGGAACTCAGCGGCAGCGGGTGGCAGAGCGGGATGAGCTCGCTCGTGCGCTTGGCACCCTGGATGCCGGCGACGCGCGCCGTCGCGAGCACGTCCGCCTTGGGCAGGTTCTCGGCCTTGACGAGCGCGATCACCCCGGGCGTGGTCGTGAACGTCCCGGTCGCGACGGCGGTACGCCGGGTGATCGCCTTGTCGCCGACGTCGACCATGCGGGCGCGGCCGTCCGCGTCGAGGTGGCTCAGTCCGGCGTTCACAGTGCCCATGTTTCCACGGTCTCGCCCGCGGCGAGTTCGGTGACCTCCTCCGGCACGATCACCAGCACGTCGGATGCCGCGAGCCCGGCCACCAGGTGCGAACTCGCGCCCGACACCTCGACCCGGCCGTCCGGGGTCACCCGCCCCCGCAGGAACTGCCGTTTGCCGCGCGGCGACCGCACCCCCGCGG
>JBAQPI010000124.1:0-2892 GCA_049305635.1 Rhodoglobus sp.
CACCGTGAGCGTGTTCTGTCCGCTATCGCCGATGAAGTTGGTCTTCATGAACGGCACGAGCGCGATCGTTCCGCCGAGCAGGAGCACGGCGATGAGCAGGGTCGCCACCGGCCGCTTGAGGGTCCAATGGATGACCGGGAGGTAGGCACGCTGGAGGCGACCGGGCGCCTCCTCGACGTGCTGTGTGCCGTCGTCGGTGTGCTTGTGCCGCTGGTTGCCGAGGAACCAGTACGCGAGCACGGGCACGATCGTGAGGGACACGAACAGGGATGCGGCGAGCGCGATCGTCACCGTGAGGGCGAACGGCCGGAACAGCTCACCGGTGATGTCGCCGACGAGCGCGATCGGCAGGAACACCGCGACGGTCGTCGCCGTCGATGCCGTCACGGCGCCCGCGACCTCCTTCACCGCGGTGAGGATCGCGGGGAGCTTCTCCTCACCGAGGGTCAGATGTCGCTTGATGTTCTCGATCACCACGATCGAGTCGTCGACGACGCGCCCGATCGCGATGGTGAGCGCGCCGAGCGTGATGATGTTGAGCGTGTAGCCCGCCGCGAGCATGCCGATGAACGTGATGAGCACGGATACCGGGATCGAGATCGCGGTCACGAGCGTCGAGCGGATCGAGAGCAGGAAGATCAGGATCACGATCACCGCGAAGGCGAGACCCAGCAGTCCCTCGGTCGCGAGCGAGTTGATGGACTCCTCGATGAACGGCGCCTGGTCGAACGCGGTCGTGAAGACCGTGTTCTCGCCGAGGGCCGCCTCGAGTTCGGGGAGCAGGGCGCGCACGGCTTGGGAGACGGCGACGGTATTGCCCGCCGGGGTCTTGGTGATCGCGAGCGTGAGCGCCGGCTCGCCGTTGACGCGGGAGATGCCGGTGACCGGTTCGTCGGCGATCTCGACGGTCGCGACATCCGCGATCGTCACGACGCCGGAGCCGGCGCCGCCGAGCAGCGGCAGCGCGGCGATCTGCTCGACGGAGTCGAGCCGGGTGCCGGCCTGCACGATGAGGGTCTTGTCGTCCTCGGTGATCTGGCCGGCAGGCAGCAGGATGCCGTTGGCGTCGAGGGCATCGCGAATCGACTGGGTGCTGAGGCCCTGGGCGAAGAGCTTGGCGTTGTCGGGGGTGATCGCGACCCGCTTCTCGGTCGCACCGAGCAGGCTCACGTCGCCGACGCCGTCGATCTTCTCGAGTTCGACGATCGTCGAGGACTGCAGCTTGGCGCTGAGATCCTCGGGGCTCATATCGCTCGAGACCGCGATCTGGATGACCGGCAGGTCGGAGAAGTTGAAGCTGAACACCTGGGTGTCCGCGCCTTCTGGCAGCCCGGTGATGCGGTTGATCGCGAGCTGCACCTTCTGCTCCGCGGTCGCGATCGAGGTGCCGTAGGTGAAGGCCGCGGTGATGCTCGAGACGTTCGCGCTCGAGGTCGCGGTGGTCGACTCGAGGCCGTCGACGCTCTGGATGGCGGCCTCGATCGGGGTCGAGACATCCTTCTCGACGACCGCGGGAGAGGCGCCAGGGTAGCTCGTGATGATGAACAGCTGCGGCAGGGACAGGCTCGGGATGAGTTCCTGCTTGAGGGTGGTCAGCGAGATACCGCCGAAGATGCCGATGACGATGGTCACGAGCGCGATGAGCGCTCGGTTGCGCAGGCTGAAAACGGAGAGCAGGTGCACTGGGTCTCTTTCGTGCGAATCGGAAACGGGCGCACGTCCGCGTGCCTCTGTCAGGGATTATCCAAGCTTTGGCTGGGAGTCGTGTACTCCGCTCGGATTATTCAGACCACGGCGGGGGTGAGGTCGTCGCTCGAGGTCGCCATGGGATGACGCCCGACCGCCGCCCAGGCGCGGGCCAGGGCATCGACCCCGCGCTCCATGTCCTCGGCCGGGTAGCAGAAGGGGATGCGGATGAAGCGCTCGAAGGCGCCATCCACCCCGAACCTCGGGCCGGCCGCGATGATCAGTCCCTCGTTGCGCGCCGCGATCGCCAGCTGCGAGCTCACGGGATGCCCGAGCCCGACCCACGCCGTGAGCCCTCCCCCCACGCGCGGCACGTCCCACTCCGGGATCCGCGCGTTCAGGAGCGACACGAGGCGGTCGCGACCCTCACGCAGGTAGGCGCGGCGCACATCCAGGATCGCGTCGTAGTCGCGCAGCAGGTTCGCGACGACGAGCTGCTCGATCAGCGGGGTGCCGAGGTCGCTCGCTGAGCGCTCGCGCACGAGGCGCTGGATGACGGTGCGGTCGGCGCGGATCCAGCCGATGCGCACCCCGCCCCACACCGTCTTGCCGACGGAGCCCACCGTGATCGCCGGCCCGTGGGCGGCGAAGGGGAGCACGGGGCCCGACTGGTCGAAGCCGAGCTCGCCCATGGTCTCGTCGGCGATGAGGGTCGTGCCGTGACGGGCGGCGAGGCCGAGCACGCGTTCGCGCAGGTCGGGGCTCATCGTGCGGCCGGTGGGGTTGTGGTTGTCGGGCATGAGGTAACCCAGTGAGGGGCTGGTGCGCTGGATGGTCTGCTCGAGCGCGACCTCATCCCAGCCGTGCTCGCTCGTGACGCTCACGGGGGCGAGCCGGGCACCCGCCGTCTTGAGCGCGTCGAGCGCGTGCGGGTAGGTCGGGTTCTCGATGAGCGCCCGGTCGCCGCGTGCCATGATCGTGCGGGCGATGAGCCAGATCGCGCTCTGCGCGCCGACCGTGACCATGATCTGGTCCGGATCGGTCGGCAGCCCGCGCGCGGAGTATCGCTGGGCGAGCGCCTCCCGCAGCACCGGCAGCCCGACCGGGTCGAAGCCGGACTCGCCCAGGTAGGCGGGCAGCTGCTCGGCGGCCTCGCGCGCCGCGGCGACGACCGCGGGCAGCGCCGGCATCGTCGCCTTGCTGAAG
>JBAQPI010000125.1:0-8107 GCA_049305635.1 Rhodoglobus sp.
GCCGGGGACTGATGACCGACTCCGCCGGCGTCCCGTGGCAGGGCCGGCGCTTCGAGCCGAATGCCGCCGCCGATGACGACGGCGCTGCCGACCCCGGCCTGATCGAGGCGATCCACCGCTTCCATGCAGGCGGGCCCGGCATCCCGGAGGTCGTGCTCGCCCTCCACAGGGCGCGCGTGCTCGTCCCGCTCGTGACGGTGCGCGGTGACGAGGGCATCGGCGCGCACGGCCAGCTCGTGGACAAGACCCAAGAGCTCTCCATCGTCACGGTGGCCGGTCCCGACGGCCGCGCCGTGCTGCCGGTGTTCAGCTCGGTCGACACGATGCGTACCTGGGATGCCGCGGCACGCCCCATCCCGCTGGCCGCCGCCCGCGTGGCGCTCGCCGCGGCGGCCGAGTCCACCCCGCTCATCGTGCTCGACCCCGGATCGCCGACCGAGTTCGCCGTGCGCCGCCCCGCGCTCGAGTCGCTCGCAACGGGCCGTGCGTGGCTGCCGTGCTACCAGGACGAGGCCGTGCTGGACGCCTTCCTGGCCAGCGCCGACGGCGAGCCGGTGCGGGCGGTGCAGCTCGCGCCGGGTGATCCCGGAGCGCGGCTGGTCGCGCCCGAGCTGCTCGTGCAGCTCTCGATCGCGGGCGAACCGGCCCGCGTCGTGCGGCGTCTCGGCGAGCGCTGGGCGGCCGACGAGCTGATCGCCGAGCGTGTCGACTCGATCGCGGTGCGCCTCGAACGGGTATCGTAGGGCCCGTGATCTGCGGCTACGCGGTGCGCGGTCGCGCCGCCTTGGCCCTCGCCGGCTTGGGCTCCTCGAGCGTCGGGGCGATCCGGGCCGCCAGGGCGTAGACGCGATCGTCGAGCTTCGCGATGTCGTGCTCGAGTTCGGTGCGCAGTTCGGCGATGTCGCTTTTGAGTTCGGTGCGCAGTTCAGCGCCGTCGCTCTTGAGCTCGGTGCGCAGCCGCTCGATCTTGCCGTCGAGTTCGAGCCTCGTGCTGTTGATGGCACGAGTGATGATGACCACCACACCGATCAGCCCCCCGATGAGCGCGATCAGGTTCGCGGCGTTGCCGACGAGGGCCCAATCCACGGTGGTCACCCTCCCAGTGTCGCAGGCCGTGCGTGATTCATCCAGCGAAGGTAGCCGCGTCTGAAGGCTTGCCGTGCGGCCGTCGATGTTCGGTGAAGAAGCAACCGGGAGGTCGGTTGTGGAGGGATCGGCGCGCTAGATCACCGAGCCGGTGTACTTCTCGCCGGGCCCCGCTCCAGGCGCGTCCGGGAAGTGCGACTCCTCGCGGAAGGCGAGCTGCAGACTCCGCAAGCCGTCGCGCAGCGGCCGCGCGTGCGAGTCGCTGATCTCGGGGGCCGCCGCCGTGACGAGTCCGGCGAGCGCGGTGATGAGCTTCCGGGCATCGTCGAGGTCGATCTCGCTGCGCGCGTGCGGGCTGTCGGCGAGACCGAGCTTGACCGCCGCGGCGCTCATCAGGTGCACGGCGACGGTGTTGATGAGTTCCACCGCGGGCACCTCGGAGATGTCGCGGATCTGCTCGTCACCGAGTCCTGGGGCGTCGGCCATGGCGGTTCCTTACGTTCGGGGGCGGTCTCTGCTAACCTTGTCCAGGCTCCGGGGCGAAGGTCCCGGTACGAAAGCGGAGAATCCTCCCACCTGTTGACCGCCTCTTGAGGTTACCGGGTAGTTTGCACCCCGCCGATCCGTCGGCAGCGTCAGGGTGTTTTGGATGAGAACTTCTTTCGTGCGTGCCGCGTGCTTCTCACAAGCACATGAACCCCACGATTCGAAGGAGCTCCGCATCAGCGATCCCCGTACCAACGACCGTATCCGCGTTCCGGAGGTCCGACTCGTCGGACCCGGCGGCGAGCAGGTCGGTGTCGTCGCCATCGACGTCGCCCTGCGCCTGGCCCAGGAGGCCGATCTGGATCTGGTCGAGGTTGCACCTAATTCCAAGCCCCCCGTCGCCAAAATCATGGACTACGGGAAGTTCAAGTACGAAGAGGCCCAGAAGGCCAAGGAAGCCCGGCGCAACCAGGCGAACACCATCCTCAAGGAGGTGCGTTTCCGCCTCAAGATCGACAAGCACGACTACGAGACCAAGCGCAAGCGCGCCGAGGGCTTCCTGCTCGCCGGCGACAAGGTGAAGGCGATGATCCTGTTCCGCGGCCGAGAGCAGTCCCGGCCCGAGCAGGGCGTTCGGCTGCTCCAGCGCTTCGCCGAGGATGTCGCGGAGTTCGGCTCGGTCGAGTCGACCCCCACGATCGATGGTCGCAACATGGTGATGGTGATCGGACCCCACAAGACGAAGGCGACGGCCAAGGCCGAAGCCGAGGCCCGCAAGGCCGCGAACAAGACGCCGCGCACGGCGGCGCCCCAGGACTCATCGACGGAAACCCCCGCCGAGGACACGAAAGAGAACAACGATGCCTAAGCAGAAGACGCACTCCGGTGCCAAGAAGCGCTTCAAGCTCACCGGGAGCGGCAAGGTCATGAAGCAGCAGGCCGGTATGCGCCACAACCTGGAGGTCAAGAGCGGCAAGCGCAAGCGCTCGCTCAACCAGGAGCAGGTGCTCGCTCCGCAGGACGCCAAGGTCATCAAGAGGCTTCTCGGCAAGTAGGCCGGGATTACGGGATTCAGGAAGAACAGCAATGGCAAGAGTGAAGCGGGCTGTCAACGCCCACAAGAAGCGTCGCGTCATCCTCGAGCGCGCATCCGGCTACCGCGGACAGCGTTCGCGGCTCTACCGCAAGGCCAAGGAGCAGGTCACCCACTCCCTCGTCTACGCGTACCGTGACCGTCGCGCGCGCAAGGGCGACTTCCGTCGCCTGTGGATCCAGCGCATCAACGCCGCGGCGCGCGCCAACGGTCTCACCTACAACCGCTTCATCCAGGGGCTGAACCTGGCCGGCATCGAGGTCGACCGCCGCATCCTCGCCGACCTCGCGGTCACCGAGCCCGCGACGTTCGCGGCGATCGTGAAGACCGCCAAGGACGCGCTCCCGAAGGATGTCAACGCGCCGGCGCCAGCTGCGTAGGGGAGAAACGCGGAGCGTTTCTCGCGCGCTGGCGGCATGAGTATCACCGCTCGTTGACCGTGGCATGGCGCCGAGATCCACACCGCAACCCTCCGTTCACCCACCCCCGCATACACTGGTGACGTGATCGACAACCCCCGCTCTCCGCGCGTTCGCGCGGTGGCGAAGCTGGCCAAGAGAGAGGCCCGGTCGCAGACCGGGCTCTTTCTCTTGGAGGGCCCTCAGGCGGTCTCCGAGGCGCTCGCCTATCGTCCGGAGCTCATCGTCGACCTGTTCACGACGCCGCACGCGTTCGAACGGCACGCCGACATCCGATCCGCCGCGGCCGCGGCCGAGCTCGAGGTCGAGTTCGTCACCGGGGCCGTGCTCGACGCGATGGCGGACACCGTCACGCCGCAGGGCGTCGTCGCGGTCTGCCGGCAGTTCCCGACCTCGTTCAAGGACATCCTCGCGGCAGGCCCGAAGCTCGTGGCCATCCTCGAGGAGGTGCGGGATCCTGGCAACGCGGGCACGATCATCCGCGCGGCGGATGCGGCGGGTGCCGACGCCGTCATCCTCACCGGCCGCAGCGTGGACCCCTACAACCCCAAGGTGGTGCGGGCGACGACGGGCTCGCTCTTCCACCTTCCGGTGGCGGTGGGCGCCGAGCTGGGCGAGGTCGTGGCGCTGTGCAAGTCGAGCGGACTGCAGGTGATCGCGGCGGACATCAAGGGCGCCGACCTGCTCTCCGCCCGCAAGGCCGGTGCGCTCGCGGCCCCGACCGCCTGGCTGTTCGGCAACGAGGCCCGGGGTCTGACCGAGGAGCACTACGCCCTCGCGGACTGGGTCATCACGGTGCCGATCTACGGTCACGCCGAGTCCATGAACCTGGCGACCGCGGCATCCGTCTGTCTGTACGAGAGCGCGTTCGCCCAGCGCAGCTGACTCGTGGTGGACGTCGCCGCGCGACGGTGCCACACTGTGCGGACACCGACGGAAGGGCACTCCCATGGCGAACCGCAGCATCCGGCTCGGCATCGCCGCGATCGTCCTGCTCGGGCTCGCCGGCTGCGCACCCGTCACCCCCGTCACGACGCCGGCCCCAGCGCGGCCGACGGAGCTCGTGATCGACGGGCTGTACGAGGTGACGATCACCGAGGATGAGCTGATCGCGGGCGGCGTCAGCGACCCGGCGGTGCTCGCCGAGCAGGCGGGCACCTACTTCTGGACCTTCGACGATGCCACCTGGGTCTACGAGCAGGAGTCCGAGAAGCCGCTCGAGGTGCCGGGGTCGATCGGCCGCTACGAGATCGAAGGCTCCGCCTACACGCACTACTGGGAGGACGACGATTCGGTGTTCACGACCGCGACGATCGCGGTGCTGTCCGACGGATCCCTGCGCTTCAGCGACATCGTCGACGGGGATGCGGCGTTCCAGGAGGTCTCCGAGGTGCTGTTCGGCCTGCACCCCTGGACGCGCATCGGCGACTGAGGTTCGGCGCCACTAAACTCGAACCTTGTGTCAGAGACCCCCATCACTGAAGCGGCGGTGACCGAGGCAGCGGATGCCGCGATCGCCGCCATCGAGTCGGCGTCGAGTGTGAGCGAGCTGCGGTCCGCCCGCTCCGCGCATGTGGGGGAGGCCTCGCCGCTCGCGCAGTTCAACGCGAGCCTCAAGTCGATCGCCCCGGAGGAGCGTGCCGCCGCGGGCAAGCTCGTGGGGCAGGCCCGCGCGCGCGTCGCGGATGCCCTCACGGCGCGCGAGGGCGCGCTCGCCGCGGCCGAGGAGGCCGCGAGGCTCGAGAGCGAAGCCCTGGATGTCACGGCGCTGCCCTCCCGTTTCCGGGCCGGCGCCCGGCATCCGCTTTCCCTGCTCATGGAGCAGATGAGCGACGTCTTCGTCGCGATGGGCTGGGAGGTCGCGGAGGGGCCAGAGCTCGAGAACGAGTGGTTCAACTTCGACGCGCTCAACTTCGACGAGGATCACCCCGCGCGGGCGATGCAGGACACGTTCTTCATCGAGCCGCTCGACTCGCACCTGCTGCTGCGAACCCACACCAGCCCGGTGCAGGTGCGCTCGCTGCTGGAGCGGGCGCTGCCGGTGTACGTGGTCGCCCCCGGCAAGGTGTTCCGCACCGACGAGCTCGACGCGACCCACACCCCGGTGTTCCACCAGATCGAGGGCATCGCGATCGACAGGGGCCTCACGATGGCGCACCTGCGCGGCACCCTCGAGCACCTCGCGCGGGCGATGTTCGGGGAGGGTGCCCAGATCCGGCTGCGCCCGAACTATTTCCCGTTCACCGAGCCGAGCGCCGAGATGGACGTCTGGCAGCCGAACGCGAAGGGCGGCGCGCGCTGGGTGGAGTGGGGCGGCTGCGGCATGGTCAACCGCAACGTGCTGCGCGCCGCGGGCATCGACCCGGACGAGTACCAGGGCTTCGCCTTCGGCATGGGCATCGAGCGCACGCTGCAGTTCCGCAACGACATGAACGACATGCGCGACATGGTCGAGGGCGATGTGCGCTTCTCGAGGCAGTTCGGGATGGTGGTCTGATGCGCATCCCGATCAGCTGGCTCCGCGAGTTCGTGGATGTGCCCGCCGACGTCACCCACGAGCAGGTGCATGCCGCACTCGTGAAGGTGGGCCTCGAGGAGGAGGACGTCCACACCTTCGGCATCACCGGGCCGGTCGTCGTGGGCCAGCTGCTCTCCTTCGTCGAGGAGCCGCAGTCGAACGGCAAGACGATCCGCTGGTGCCAGGTGGATGTCGGCGACCCCGAGCCGCGCGGCATCGTGTGCGGCGCGGCGAACTTCGTCGAGGGCGACAAGGTCGTGGTCTCGCTGCCCGGCGCCGTGTTGCCGGGACCCTTCCCGATCGCCGCGCGCAAGACCTACGGGCACGTCTCCGACGGCATGATGGCGTCGGCCCGCGAGCTCGGGCTCGGCGACGAGCACTCCGGCATCCTGCGCCTGGGCGAGCTCGGGCTCGACCCCGAGGCCGGCACCGACGCGATCGCCCTGCTCGGGCTCGATGACTTCGCGGTCGAGGTCAACGTCACCCCGGATCGTGGGTACGCCTTCTCGATCCGCGGCATCGCGCGGGAATACGCCCACGCGACCGGTGCCGCGTTCCGCGACCCGGCGGTTTCGGCGATCGAGCCGGTCGAGATCTCGGCGAGCTCGATCACCGGCCTCTCGGTCACCGTCGCCGACGATGCCCCGATCCGCGGTCGCGTCGGCGCCTCCGTCTTCGTCGCGCGCGTGGTGCGGGGCGTGGATCCGGGCCGGCCGACGCCCGCCTGGATGGTGGCACGGCTCGCGCTCGCCGGCATCCGCTCGATCTCGCTCACGGTCGACATCACCAACTACGTCATGCTCGAGCTCGGCCAGCCGACGCACGCCTACGACCTCGGCAAGCTGACGGGCGGCATCGTCGTGCGTCGGGCGCGTCCGGGGGAGCACCTCGAGACGCTCGACGGCAAGGTGCGCGTGCTCGACCCCGAGGATCTGCTCATCACCGACGACTCGGGTCCGATCGGGCTCGCGGGCGTCATGGGGGGAGCGACCACCGAGATCGGCCCGGACTCGACCGATGTGCTCGTCGAGGCGGCGAACTTCGATCCCGTCTCGATCGCCCGCAGCGCCAGGCGCCACAAGCTCCCGAGCGAAGCCTCGCGTCGCTTCGAGCGGGGCGTGGACCCCGCGGTCGCGGTGCCGGCCGCCGCCCGCGTCGTGCAGTTGCTCGTCGAACTCGGCGGGGGCACGGCCGACACCCTCGGCTCGGTGCTCGACAACGCGGTGCCGCACCCGCCGATCGACCTGCCGACGGACTACGTCGAGTCCGTCATCGGCGTGCCGTTCACGAGGGAGGAGATCGTCGGCTCGCTCACCGAGATCGGTGCCGAGGTCGCGTCGAACGGCGAGGGCTGGGCGGTCACGCCGCCGAGCTGGCGTCCCGACCTGACCGACCAGGCGACGCTCGCGGAGGAGGTCGCCCGCATCGTCGGCTACGAGCGCATCCCCTCGGTGCTGCCGGTCGCGCCGCCAGGGCGCGGGCTGTCGCGCTCCCAGCGCCTGCGCCGGCTCGCCTCCGGCGGTCTCGCCGCGGCGGGCCTCACCGAGGTGCTCGCCTACCCTTTCCTCTCGAGCGCGCAGAACGACCTGTTCGGCTCGCCCGTCGCGGGCGGCGTGCCGGCGATGAAGCTCGCGAACCCCATGGACCCGGATGCCGCGTGGCTGCGCACCTCGCTCATCCCCGGTCTCATCGCCGTGGCACGCCGCAACCTCTCACGCGGACTCACGGACCTCGCGCTCTACGAGGTCGGCGAGGTCTTCCTGCCCGAGGCGGGAGCGCGGTACGGCAGCGGGCCGCTGCCCGTCGGCGACGCCCTGCCCGCGGAGGAGGTGCTCGCGGCGCTGCGCGCGAGCATCCCGCCGCAGCCCTGGCACGTCGGTGCGCTCTTCCTCGGTGACACCGTCGATCGCGCTCCAGGGCGTCCCGCGGTGCCCTCGGGGCTCGGCGACGCCCTCGACGCGGCCCGCCACCTCGCGAGCGTCGTGGCCGCTCCGCTCGAGATCGTCACCGGTGCGCACCAGGCGCTGCACCCCGGTCGCACGGCGCAGCTGCGCTCGAACGGCGCGACCATCGGCTGGGCCGGCGAACTGCTCCCGTCGCTCGCGACGGAGCTCGACCTGCCGCGCGTCGTCGCCGTGCTCGAACTCGACCTCGACGCCCTCATCGCGGCCGGCGCGACGGATGTCTCGGCGACCCCCATCGCGTCGATGCCGGCGGCCACGCAGGACGTCTCGCTCGTGGTCCCCGTCTCGGTGCGCGCCGGGGAACTGCTCGCGCTGCTGCTGGAGGGCGGGGGAGAGCTTCTCGAGCACGCGACCCTCGTGGACGACTACCGCGGCCCTGGCGTGCCCGAGGGCAGCAAGTCGCTCACCTACGCACTGCGCTTCCGGGCGGCGGACCGCACCCTCACGGCGGCGGAGGCTACCGACGCCAAGCACGCGGCCGTCGCCCTTGCCGCGGCCCGCGTCGGGGCGGTGCTGCGCGAGTAAGCGGCCTGCGCACCGC
>JBAQPI010000126.1:0-2252 GCA_049305635.1 Rhodoglobus sp.
GCGCGACCGGGGTCGGGGACGGCATCCACCCGGCCGACGCTAGGCGGAACCGGCAGGGACGGACCGGCGGCGCCGGCAACCGTGGACTACGCCGGCCTGGTCGCGATGTTGACGATGCGAGGCGCCCGCACGATGACGTTCACGATCTCCCGGTCCCCGATCGCACGCTGCACGCCGGCGGAGGCCCGCGCGAGCGACTCCAGCTCCTCGCCGGCGATCTTCGGGCTGACCTCGAGCCGGTCCCGCACCTTGCCGTCGACCTGCACGACGGCGGTCACGGAGTCCTCGATGAGCAGTGTCGGGTCGGCCTTGCGCAGCCCGGCGAAGGCGACGGAGGGGGGGTAGCCCAGCTTCTCCCACATCTCCTCGGCCGTGAACGGCGCGATCAGGCTCAGCGCCACCGTGATGACCTCGACGGCCTCGCGCACGGCGGCGTCCCCGGCACCCGGGCCGGCGTCGATCGCCTTGCGCGTCGCGTTGACGAGCTCCATGATCCGCGCGATGAGCACGTTGAACTTGAGCGCCTCGGCGAGGCCGGGCACGTCCGCCAGGAAGCGGTGGGTCTGGCGGCGCAGGGCGACATCCCCGGTCCTCCACTCGACCTCGGGGGCGCTGGTCACATCGGTCGCGAGCCGGTAGGCGCGGGCGAGGAATTTCGCGGCGGCGGCGGGCGAGATCGCCTCGTAGTCGATGTTGTCCTCGGGCGGGCCGGCGAACACGAGGGCGAGCCTGATGGCGTCGGCGCCGTACCGGTCCACCTCGCCCCTGAAGGTGATGCCGCCGCGACTGCGCTTGGACATCTTCTTACCGTCGATCTGCACCATGCCCTGGTTGAGCAGGGCGCTGAACGGTTCGGTGAAGCTCACGTACCCCAGGTCGAAGAGCACCTTGGTGATGAATCGCGCGTAGAGCAGGTGCAGGATCGCGTGCTCGACGCCGCCGACGTACTGGTCGACGGGCGCCCACTTCTCGGCCTCGGCCTTGTCGAAGGCCTGGTCCGGGTCGTCGGGCGAGAGGAAGCGCAGGAAGTACCAGGAGCTGTCGACGAAGGTGTCCATGGTGTCGGCATCCCGCAGGGCGGGGCTGCCGTCGCGCGGGTCGGGCACGTTCACCCAGTCGGTGGCTGCGGCCAGCGGCGACTGGCCCTTGGGCTGCAGGTCGAGCCCCTCGGTCGACGGGAGGGTCAGCGGCAGTTGCTCGAAGGGCACCGGGATGAGCGCGCCGTCCGCGCCGTGGATGATCGGGATCGGGGTGCCCCAGAACCGCTGGCGGCTGATCAGCCAGTCCCGCAGGCGGAAGGTGCGGGATGCGCGCCCGGTGCCCGCCGCCTCGAGCTGCTCGATCACCTTCTTGATGGCGTTCGCCTTGCTCAGGCCGTCGAGAGGGCCGGAGTCGATCATCCGTCCGTCGCCGGTGAGGGCCTTGCCGGTCACGGCCGGGTCCAAGGGCGGCAGGTCGTCGGGGATGACGCCGTCCTTCAGCACAGGGATCGCCCCCGTCACCGCCGCGTTGGTGTCGACGACGACCCGCACCGGCAGTCCGAAGGTGCGAGCGAAGTCGAGGTCGCGCTGATCGTGGGCCGGAACCGCCATGACGGCGCCGTGGCCGTAGTCGGCGAGCACGTAGTCGGCGGTCCAGATCGGGATGCGCTGCCCGTTGGCCGGGTTGATCGCGTACCGTTCGAGCGGGATGCCGGTCTTCGGCCGCTCCGTGTTCTGCCGCTCGATCTCGGTCTGCTTCTGCGCCTGCGTGAGGTAGGCCGCGAATGCGGCCTGCACCTCGGGCGTCGAGCCCGCGGCGAGCTCGGCGGCGAGGTCGGAATCGGGGGCGACGACCATGAAGGTCGCCCCGTAGAGCGTGTCGGGACGGGTGGTGAACACCGAGATGCGACGGCCCAGGCCTTCGACCTCGAAGTCCACCTCGGCGCCGATCGAGCGGCCGATCCAGTTGCGCTGCATGGTCAGCACCTTCGCGGGCCACGATCCCTCGAGCTGATTGAGGTCGTCGAGCAGACGGTCGGCGTAGTCGGTGATCCTGAAGTACCACTGGGTGAGCTTCTTCTTGACCACCACGGCGCCGGAGCGCTCGGAGGTGCCGTCCGGCAGCACCTGCTCGTTGGCGAGCACCGTCTGGTCCACCGGGTCCCAGTTGACCCAGCTCTCCTTTCGGTAGGCCAGGCCCCGCTCGTAGAGCTTGAGGAACAGCCACTGGTTCCACTTGTAGTACTCGGGGTCGCTGGTGTGCAGCACGCG
>JBAQPI010000127.1:0-5018 GCA_049305635.1 Rhodoglobus sp.
TCCGAGTCGCCGCAGCAGTTCGGGGCGCAGCCGCAGCGACTCCCGCAACGACGATCGGTGCAGCACCGCGTCGGTCTCGATCGCCACGCAGATGCCGCCCCGGGATGCCACGAGCCCCAGCTTGCCGCGATGCCCGAGCGCGACGCGCAGGCCGCGGAGCTCGAGTCGTCTGGCCAGATCCACGAGCATCGGTTCGCTGTCGTCGGGCACGGGCTCCATGCCCTGGCGCGCGTCGACCTCGGCCAGGATCTCGGCGAGCGCGACGGCGCCGTGCTGCATGCGGCCGTCGTCGAGGTCGCTCGGCTCGAAGGAGGTCACGATCACCATCGAGCGGCGCGCGCGCGTCATCGCGACCGCGAGCAGCCGTTCGCCGCCGGGTTCGCCGAGGGCGCCGAAGTCGGAGAGCACCCTGCCATGCGGGGTCCGGCCGTAGCCGACGGAGAAGATCACCCGGTCGCGGCTCTGCGCGACGGCCTCGTCGATCGTGGAGACCGCGAACGGCTCGGGCGAGTCGCGGATGACGAAGTCCGCGAGCTCCGGACGCCCGGCCGCCTGTTCGAGCACGGCCTGCATGACGCGCACCGCGTGCCTGGCGCTCGCGGTGATGACCATGAGCGATTCCTGCGGGCGTCGGGCGGCGTGATCGATCACGAGGTCGATGACCCGATCGACCTCGGCGTCGGGGCTCTCGACGGCGCCGGAGTCGGGGTCGGGCATCCCGGTGCCGTCGGTCACGGCGGCGATCGCGAGACTGCCGTGCCCGAGGAAGGTGCCCGCCCAGGGCAGCGACTCGATGCGCCCGCCGTAGAAGCGGCGGTTGACGAGCTCGGCGAGGTCCTCGCCGCCGGGGCGGTAGCTGCGGGTGAGGGTGAGGGTCGGCAGGATCGTGCCGAGCCTCGCCAGCGCCGACCGCTCGTGCAACTCGTCGGGATCGGCCTCGCCGACCACGTGATCCAGGCCCGGGTCGGTGACCGCCATCGAGAACGCGGCCGGCGTCTGGGTCACCGGGTCACCGAAGGCGACGACCTGTCTGGCGCGGCGGATCGCGCCGGCGTTCTCGGCGATCGTGGTGGCTCCCGCGTCGACGAGCACGACGGTGTCGAAGGGCATGGTCTTCACGATCGAATGCACCTCGTAGGGGGAGGCGAGCCAGACCGGGGCGATCGTGCGGGAGAGGTGCGGCGCCGCGGCCTGCAGGTCCTGCGCGCTCAGCGCCTCGCTGCGCAGGGCGCGCTTGAGCGCCTCGGCCTCGTCCGGCCAGTCGACGAGTCCGATCTTCCAGTTCTCGGCGAGCTGCCAGGCCAGCAGTTGCGCGTTGCCGGCGGCGTGCGCCTCGTCGACGAGCCGGAAGTCCGCCTCGAGGCGGTCGAGCACGGAGGTGTTCGCGCCGAGCAGCGCGCGGTCCGCCTCGAGCAGCGACTCGAGGGCCGAGGTCCACCAGGCCTGCTCGAGCTCGGCCGCGACGACGTGCTCCGGCGCGTGGCGGCGGGCGAGATCCTCGATGAGGGGGTCGAGTTCGAGTTCGCGCAGCGAGCCGGTGAGCGCGGTGCGCTCCTGCAGGTTGTGCAGCACATCCGACTCCGCGGCCAGGGCGGCGACCTTCGCGGCGAGCGCATTCAGGGGCATGCTGCCGAGCTGCTGCTCGCGCGCCGCGAGGCCGAGCGGGCCGTCGAGCGCGGCGAGATCCTGGGCGACCTCGCGGTAGCGCAGCTCGACCTCGCCGAGGCCGACCGGCACCTGCGGAGTCGCGCCCTCGGCCACGAAGCGGTGCCACAACACGCGCTGCTTCTGGATGCGCACCAGGGCGCCGTGCAGGTCGCCGACGCGCACACCCGGGCGCACGTACTCGAGCGCGAGCTTCTTGAGCCGCCGGCGGTTGCCGCCGCTCATCTCCGGGAAGTCCTTGCGCGGGGCGGTCGCGGCGATGAGCTCGGTGATCGAGCGATCGAAGACCATCGGCAGGAATCTGTCGAGGCTCTCGCGCAGGTCGACGAGCAGGCGAAGGTAGACGCCGAGTTCGGTCACATTCTGGAAGGGCCGCATGTGCGTGCCCTCGATGAGCCGGTTCGCGGCCTCCACGAGGCCCGGCAGCGCGGCATCCACGCGCTTGGCGAGCTCGTGCGCCCGCAGCGCCTCCTCGCCGTTCGCGAACTGGGCCCCGTACCAGGGCGAGTCCCCCGGCCCGTACTTGAACTCGCCGAGCTCCGCGGCGGCGACCATGAGTTCGGCCGCGCGGCTGCGGTCGTTCGCCAGCCGCTCGACGGAGCCGCGCGACAGTCGCGCCGTCGTCGCGGGCGGCGTCGGCAGCAGGGCGAGCCGGCTGAGCTCGGTCACGCAGTCCAGCACCGACACGCCGAGCACGGGGTCGGCGCGGGTGATGGCGCCGCGATAGTCGAGCAGCACCTTGCGCAGGCGCAGGAGCGCGTCATCCACCTCGCCGACGGCAGGCAGCCTGGCCTTCTCGCTGCGCGAGATGGAACGGATCAGGTCGCGCCGCAGCGAGCGGGGCGAGACCGCGAGCCCCGGCAGGGCGATGTCGGCGAGGCGGTCGGCGACCGAGAGCAGGGATGCACGGCGCGCGGAGACGACGAGCACGCGCTTGTTCTGCGCGACGAGCGCGCCGATGGCGTTGACGATGGTCTGGGTGCCGCCGGTGCCGGGCAGCGTCCTGACCACGAGGGAGTTGCCGGCGGCGATCTGCGCGATGACGTTCTCCTGCTCGGCGTCGGCGTCGAGCAGCAGGCTGTCGGTCTGCGGGGTGCGCTCGTCCGAGGGCACGGCCTGCACGGGCGCGTAGGACTCCTCGATGGTCCGCTTCGCGGCGGTGTTGCCGGCGAGGGCGTCGAGCACCGGGTGATCGAGATCGGCGGCATCCGCGACGAGCGCGGGGGCGGCATCCGCGAAGCTGGAGACGACCAGGCGCGGCCTCACCGTGAACCACTCGAGGTGGCCCGTCAGCCCGCGCAGCCGATCGATCACCGGGTTCGGCTTGAACGTGCCGTCGTCGTCGGT
Organism: Rhodoglobus sp.; assembly: GCA_049305635.1. Classification (GTDB taxonomy): domain Bacteria; phylum Actinomycetota; class Actinomycetes; order Actinomycetales; family Microbacteriaceae; genus Rhodoglobus. Next base: position 3,013 of record JBAQPI010000127.1, read on the forward strand.
GAGCGCGACGAAGGCCTCGGCGTCCAGGCCGATGCCGAACTGGGCCCAGAGCGCCGCCGCGAGCTCGGGGTTGAGGAACGCGCTGCCGCGCAGCTTGAGCTCGAAGTCCCGCCCGTGGCGGCGGATCGCGAGCGGCCGCAGCAGCACCGGCGCGCGGTACTCCGCGATGCCGTTGCGCCACTCGGCGATGCCGATGCCGAGGTGGATCGCGTCGATGCCGCGCGCGGTCGCGAGCTCGAGCCCCTTCTGCGCCACCGCGCCGGCGGCGATCTTCGCCGCGCGCAGCGCGACGTCGTCGCGGATGAGGTTGGAGAGCAGCGTCGCCTGTCCGGTGATGAACTGCGCGAGTCCACCGGGGTGCGTGGTGGAGAGCTCGATGCGCGTGCGCGGCGAGTCCACGAAGTGCAGCAGGGGCGAGACGCCGCCGACCGTGGCGAGCTCGGCACGCCACTGGTCGCGCGCAGGTTCCGCGGCGTTGCCCGCGGTGACGCCCGGCTCGCCCAGGCTCAGCTCGTGCGGCGCGGTCACCTGGGCGTGCGCGTGCATCGGGAGCTCCTCGAGCTCGAGCTCATCCGGATCGACGGTGAAGTCGTCGGACGCTTTACCGGCACGCCACACAGGCCAACTGTAGGTCGCGCCGGGCCGGAAAGCCGGAAGATATTGGGGGTTTCCCAGGACTCATAGACTGGCCGACATGGATGGCTCGGAGCTGCTCCGCGGTGGTGCGGTCGCCGTCATCGCTCTCGCGGTGCTCGTGTCGGGTCTGGTCATCGGCGGGTTCGTCGTGCTGTTCCGCAGACGGGGGGATCGCGGCATCCGCGCGGCCGGCCCCGACGGCCTCGAGGCCCTCACGACGCGCGCGGGCGTGCTGCTCGTGCGGCTCGACGACGCCCTGCGCGACGCCGACGAGGAGCTCGGTTACGCGATCGCGCAGTTCGGCGCCGACCGGGCGAGGGCCTACGGCGAGACGCTCGCGAAGGCCAGGGCGGACGTGACCGAGGCCTTCCGGCTCAAGCAGGGCCTCGACGACGCCCACCCGGACAGCGAGCGCGAGAGCCGGGAGTGGACCAACCGCATCATCGCGCTGTGCGAGCGCGCCGAGGCCGGGCTGCGCGGGCAGGAAGCCGCCTTCGCCGCCCTGCGCCGCGAGGAGGATCCCCCCGTCTGCGGAACAGCACGACGAACCCGGCGATGACTAGACCTGACACGAGCACCACGAGGGTCACGACAGCCACCGCACCACCGCGGAGCAGCTCGGCGCCATCCATGCGGGCAAGTCTATGAGTACCAGGAAACCCGTACATCGGCTGGCCGACCGGGCTAGAGTACGTTTGGAGGAATTGTGAGAAAGAATTCAATATGGATCCTTTCAGCGGGCATCCTGATGATCGTGGTGAGCGGATGCACGTTGCAGGATCGGGCTGCACCGACTCCAGCACCTCCCACGGCCAGTCCAACGGCGTTGGCGAGTAGCCCCAGCCCATCCCCGACACCAGAGCCGGTTGTTCCGCTCAACCCCGCCTTCGCGCCCCAGGATCCCGCAGCGTACATGACGGGCGTGGGAGGGCAGGGCGTCGAGTTCGACTCGCCTTCGGGCAACATCCACTGCGGCATCTATGTCGATCCGCTCAAATGGGGTTGCTCGATCACTGAGTACAGCTACGTCGACCCCGAACCGACAGGAGATCTCATCGCCTGCTCGGAGATGATCAGCTACGGTCATGGTTTCTGGTCACGGGACGGTGGACCCGTCACCGTGATGTGCCGGGGTGGCGCGGAGTTCGGAGGCGAAATGGGCGCGGTCGGTGTGCTGCCCTATGGCACGTCGCTCGCGTACAACGGCGTGATGTGTGAGTCCGCCGACACGGGCATGACGTGTCGCGACGTCATGACCGGCGCAGGCTTCGTGGTCGCTCGGAACGCTTACACGCTCTACTAGCGCAAGTCTATGAGTACCGGGAAACCCGTCGTATCTGACGGCTTTCCGGCCCCGCGCGACCTACAGT
>JBAQPI010000128.1:0-2244 GCA_049305635.1 Rhodoglobus sp.
TGGTGCGCCGCTCCTCGGTGCCGGTGCGCCTCGCCCGCCTCAACCTCGGCCCGTTCACCGACCGGCTGGTGCGCAAGTTCAATCTCTCGGTGCACGGCTGGCGCGGTCCGGTGGGCGAGGAGGGCCCGGCCCAGTGAGAGCGAGGCTGCGTTGATCGAGGAGATCTCCATCCGCGACCTCGGCGTGATCGGCGAGGCGCGGCTGCCCCTCGGGCCCGGGTTCACCGCGCTCACGGGCGAGACCGGCGCGGGCAAGACCATGGTCGTCACGGCCCTCGGGCTGCTGCTCGGGGAGCGGGCCGACAGCGGCATCATCCGCTCCGGCAGCCGGCAGACCGTCATCGAGGGGCACTGGGTCGTGCCCGCGACGGGCGCGGTCGCGGAGCGGGTGCGGGATGCCGGCGGCGACCTCGACGAGACCGGTGACGGTCGTGCGCAGCTCATCCTCGGCCGCTCGGTGTCCGCGGAGGGTCGCAGCCGTGCCACGGTCGGCGGTCGCGCCGCCCCGGTGGGGGTGCTGAACGAGCTCGGCCGCCAGCTCGTCGTCGTGCACGGGCAGTCCGAGCAGGTGCGCCTGCGATCGGCCTCGGCCCAGCGGGATGCCCTCGACCGCTTCGGGGGGGCGGAGCTGGCCGCGGTGCTCGCCGACTACGCCGCCGCCTACCGCGCCTGGCAGGAGCATCGCGGCGAACTGGACGTGCTCATCGCCGAGCGCGACCGCCGGGCCCGCGAGGCAGAGGAGCTGCGCGTCGCGATGGCCGAGATCGAGGCCGCCGCACCCGAGCGCGGGGAGGACGAGCGGCTCTTCGAGCTGGCCGAGCGCCTCAGCAACGTGGAGGATCTCAGGCTCGCCGCGACCGAGGCGCGCGAGGCGATCTCGAGCCAGGAGCTGTCGACGCACGGCGGCGAGCCGGTCGACGCGGTCGCCCTCGTCGACGCCGCCCGTCGCGCGCTCGAGCGGATGGTGGGCCACGACCCCGCGCTGGGTGCGATCCTGGAGGCGGCGACCGCGGCATCCTTCGCGCTCTCGGAGATCTCGGGGCAACTCTCCAGCTACCTGGGCTCCCTCGACGCCGACGGTGCACGCGAGCTCGAGAGCATCCAGGAGCGCCGGGCCGCCCTCACCGCGCTCATGCGGCGCTACGGCCCGGGCCTCGACGAGGTGATCGACTACCTCGATTCGGGCAGCTCGCGCCTGCTCGAGCTCGACAGCGACTCCGACCGCATCGAGAGCCTCGGGCTCGAGGTCGAGGCCGACCGCGACCGGCTCGAGGTTCTCGCGGGGCGCCTGACCGGGCTGCGCCGGGCGGCCGCGTTGCGGCTCGAGCAGGCCGTCTCCACCGAGCTCGGCGCGCTCGCGATGCCGGATGCCCGGCTCGCCGTCGAGGTCGCCGAGCGCGACTTCGGGGTGACCGGTCGCGACGAGGTCGCGATGCTGCTGCAGCCGCACGCCGGCACCGAGCCGCGCCCGCTCGGCCGCGGCGCCTCCGGCGGTGAGCTCTCCCGCGTGATGCTCGCGATCGAAGTCGTGCTCGCCGCCAGCGACCCGGTGCCGACCTTCGTCTTCGACGAGGTGGATGCCGGGGTCGGCGGGGCGAGTGCGACCGAGATCGGCCGCAGGCTCGCCCGCCTCGCCGAGACCGCGCAGGTGATCGTCGTCACCCACCTCGCGCAGGTGGCCGCGTTCTCCACCAACCACCTCGTCGTGGAGAAGGGCACCGACGGTTCGGTGACCGCCAGCAGCATCCGGCTCGTGCACGCCGAGGAGCGCACCGCGGAGATGGCGCGGCTGCTCTCCGGCCAGCCGGGGTCGGAGTCCGCGCTGGCGCACGCCCGCGAACTGCTCGATGCGGCGCACGCGAGCTAGCCAGGCGCGACGCCGGCGCAGCGGCGACGGACCTCCCCGGCACCCTGGGTCTAAGGTCCCGGATGAGGGGTCCTCGCGCCGGATAGCCTTGCGACGTTTCGACCACCGAGGAGACCCATGCGATCGCACCGCCCGTCCCGGAATCGCGCGATGCGGCTGTTCGCCGTGATCGCGGCCACCGCCGTTCTCGCCGGATGCTCGGGGCCCGGGCCCGAGGAGGCGCCCATCCCGGAGGGGCACGTCGCCGATCTCGTGGGGAAGCCCGTCCTCGAGGAGGTGCTCGACTACGACGACGACCTGGGATCGGATGTGACGCCGCTCGTCATGGGGGTGGCCAGCGGCTTCGTGGTCACGACGAAGATCGACGCGGAGGCCTAC
>JBAQPI010000129.1:0-12951 GCA_049305635.1 Rhodoglobus sp.
ACACCGCCCTTCACCGCGACCGAGATCATGCCGCCGAAGGAGCGCATCTGCTTCGCCGCCAGGTCATGGTCCGGGTGGTCCGGCAGGCCCGGGTAGTACACCGCGTCAAGCTTGGGATGCCCCGCCAGCCGCTCCGCGATGGCCTGTGCGTTCGACGAGTGACGGTCCATCCGCACGCCGAGGGTCTTGATGCCGCGCACCGTCAGCCACGCGTCCATCGGACCGGATACCGCGCCGACGCCGAACTGCAGGAACCCGACCTTCTCGATGAGCTCAGGGTCGTCGAGCACGAGCGCGCCGCCGAGCACATCGGAGTGGCCGCCGAGGTATTTGGTCGTGGAGTGCACGACGACGTCGGCGCCGAGCGAGAGCGGCTGCTGGAGGTAGGGCGAGGCGAAGGTGTTGTCGACGACGACCGTGACGCCGTGCTCCTTGGCGATCGCCACCACACCGGCGATGTCGGTGATCTTCATGAGCGGGTTGCTCGGGGTCTCCACCCAGAGCACCCGCGTCACATCCGGCCGGATCGCGGCGCGCACCGCGTCGAGGTCGCTCATGTCCACCGTCGTCAGCGACACGCCCCACGGCACGAACACCCGGCTCACGAGGCGGTGGGTGCCGCCGTAGACGTCGTTGCCCATCACGATGTGGTCGCCGGGGGCCAGCAGCGCGCGCAGCAGGGTGTCCTCGGCCGCGAGGCCCGAGGCGAAGCTGAACGCGGCGCGCCCGCCCTCGAGCGCGGCGAGCAGCTCCTGCAGGGAGTCGCGCGTGGGGTTTCCGCCGCGCGCGTACTCGTAGCCGCCCCGGAACCCGCCGATGCCGTCCTGCACGAACGTCGAGGTGAGGTAGAGCGGTGGCACGACCGCGCCGGTCGCGGGGTCGAAGTTCTGGCCGGCGTGGATGGCGCGCGTGGAGAAGCCGTACTCGGGGAGGTTCATGGCAGCTTTCGGTTCAGGCGCTCAGGAACGCGAGCAGGTCGTGCCGGGTGACGACCGCGGCGGGCTTGCCGTCGCTGGTCACGAGCAGGGCGTCGGAGCGGGTGAGCGCATCGCGCGCTGCCTCGACCGAGTCCTGCATCCCGATCAACCCCAGCGGTGGGCTCACGAATTCCGCGAGCGCGTCGGTGAGCTTGGCGCGGCTGCCGAACACGGCGTCGATGAGCGTGCGCTCGTCGATCGAGCCCACCACCTCACCCATGACGACGGGCGGCTCGGCGGTGAGCACGGGCATCTGCGAGATGTCGAACTCGCGCATCTTGTCGATCGCGTGCCGCACCGTGTCGCTCGGATGCACGTGCACGAGGCCCGCGAGGTCGGGGTTCTTCGTGCCGACCATGTCGGCGACGGTGCGGTCCTCGCTCGCCGGCAGGAAGCCGTAGCTGCGCATCCACTTGTCGCTGAAGACCTTGCCGAGGTACCCGCGACCGCCGTCGGGCAGCAGGATGACCATGATGTCGTCCTTGCCGAGCTCGCGCGCCGCCTTGAGCCCGACCGAGACGGCGAGTCCGCTCGAGCCACCGACGAGCAGGCCCTCCTCGCGCGCGAGCCGGCGGGTCAGGTCGAATGACTCGGCATCGGATGACGCGATGATCTCGTCCACCACGGAGGCGTCGTAGGCCGTGGGCCAGAAGTCCTCGCCGACGCCCTCGACGAGGTACGGGCGCCCGGTGCCCCCGGAGTAGACGCTGCCCTCGGGGTCGGCCCCGATGATCCGCACCGCGCCGTTCGAGACCTCCTTGAGGTACCGCCCCACGCCGCTGATGGTGCCGCCGGTGCCGACGCCGGCGACGAAGTGCGTGACCCGGCCATCGGTGTCACGCCAGATCTCCGGGCCGGTGGTCTCGTAGTGGCTCAGCGGCCCGTTCTGGTTGGAGTACTGATCGGGCTTGTAGGCCCCGGAGATCTCCCGCACGAGCCGATCGCTCACGCTGTAGTACGACTCGGGGTTGTCCGGCGCGACGTTCGTCGGGGTGACGACGATCTCGGCGCCGTAGGCGGTGAGCACGTTGCGCTTGTCCTCGCCGACCTTGTCGGGCAGCACGAACACGCAGCGGTAGCCGCGCTGCTGCGCGACGAGGGCAAGGCCGATGCCCGTGTTGCCGCTCGTGGGCTCGACGATCGTGCCACCCGGCTTCAACAGGCCCCTGGCCTCGGCGTCGTCGATGATGCGCGTGGCGATGCGGTCCTTGGACGAGCCGCCAGGATTCAGGTACTCGACCTTCGCGAGCACGGTCGCCGCGATCCCCTTCGTGACGCTGTTGAGCCTCACGAGCGGCGTATCGCCCACGAGATCGATGACGGAGTTCGCAACCTTCATAGCGCTCAAGGCTACCGGCAGCGTCCCGGGTATGACGCGGTCAGGCGATCAGGCGCCAGCCCGCCGGCATCTCGACCCCGGCCGCCTCGAGGGCCTTCACGGCCATGCCCCGCCGGTTGTCCATCTCGACCCCGATGTCGCGCGCGAGCCGGGGCCGCGACTTCACCAGACCGTCGAGCACCGCCACGGGCACGAAGAGCACCGCGAGGTCCGTCGCCGCGACGACCTTGGCGGCGACGCCCTGGCGGGTGAGCGCGCTGAGGCCGAGCATGTCGCCGGCGTCGAGCACGGCGAAGCGCACCTCGGCCCCGACGTCCACGGGGGTCGAGATCGTCGCGGTGCCGCCGAGGATGAACCGCATGCCGTCGGGCACGATGTGGGGGTATTGCACGGCCTCCCCCTCGCCGTAGCGCTCGAGTCGCACCTGCGGCACGAGCACGCCGATGTCCTCCTCCGTGAGGTACAGCGCCGGTGCGATACCCCGCAGCGCGGTCGCGGTGTTCTCCGGGGTGTTGAAGGGGTCCGTGAGGTCGCCGTCGAGGTGCAGGCCCGCGCGCCGGGCCGCGTACCAGAGCCTGGTGCGGAAGATGATCGTGGAACGGTAGTTGTCGGCCGGGCTGTTGATCGGCACCGCGACCTCGTACTTCGCCTTGAGCATCGGCACGATCATGGCCTGCTCCCCGGGCACCGCCGCGGGGAGGTCGGCGGCGACCCTGCGGCACACGTCGATGACCAGCTGCGGCGGATCGTCGGTAGCGAACCTCACGACGGTCTCCATCTCGAAGGGCGAGTCGTTGCGGGTGATGTTCAGGAACATCGAGTCCGCGATCATCGAGTTCGGCATGATGTGCACGCCCGACGGGGTCTTCAGGTGGGTCGCGCGCCAGTTGACGTCGATGATCCGGCCCCGCACGCCGTTGATGACGACCCAGTCGCCGAGTTCGAAGGGCTGCTCGAACAACAGCAGCAGGCCCGTGACGATCGAGCCGAGCGGGGCCTGGAGGGCGAGGCCGATCACGATGGAGCCGACGCCGAGCGCCGCGAAGAGCCCCCCGATGTCCGTTCCCCAGACGAAGGCGAACAGCACCGCGAGGCACACGACGATGAGCAGGATGCGCACGATGTCGATGAAGATCGAGGGCACCCGGCTGCGCCAACTGCCCTGTCTGGCCGTGATGAAGAGCGCGAAGTTGAGGGTGTTGAAGAGCACGAGGATCAGCAGGAAGCCGAAGGCGGTCGCCGCGATCTGTGTCCAGGTCAGCGGGAGGTCGGCGTAGGTGGCCTGGTTGAGCAGCAGCAGCAGGGCCCCGACCGGGGCGACGTAGTTGCGCAGCAGCATGACGATGCGCGTGCCGCGGCTGCCCCGACGCTCGAGCATGGTGTGGATCTCGGTGAGCGCCAGAAGCGTGAGCGGAAGTCCGGCGATGACCGCGACGGCCGGCCAGAACCAGGGTTGGAGCCAGAGGGAGCCGAGCACCTCAGCCAACGCTGACGTCCTCCGGGTCGATGCGCCAGACCCGCTGCGCACCGGATGCGGTCGTCACGAAGCCCCAGTCCCGCACGTGCACGGTGTCGGGCATCCGGTCCACGACGCTCTGGGTCAGGAAGATGCCGGAGTCGTGGTTGTCGCCCTGCACCTGGAAGGCGAGGTTGACGGCATCCCCCCACAGGTCGTAGGCGATGTGGGTCTGCCCGACGAGCCCGCTCGTCACGGTGCCCGTGTCGAGACCCGCCCGCAGGTTGAGGTCGGTGCCGTGCTTGCCGGCGAAGCGCTCCAGGATGCGCTGCAGCTCGATCGCGAAGTCGACCATCCGGCGGGCGTTGTCCACCCTCGGGATCGTCAGGCCGCAGCTGGCCAGATACCCGGCGCGCGTCGTGCGCACGCGTTCGATGCCGTAGCGGTCGGCGGACTCGTCGAAGCTGCGCAGGATCTCGTTGAGGTCTTCGAGCGCCTCCGTCGAGGGCTTGCCGTGGCTGAAGGCCTCGAAGCCGACGATGTCGGCGAACATGACCGTGACCTCCTGGTGGTCGAGCGCGATCGTGCGCACGCCCTCCTTGTACTGCTTGATGAGCGGTTCGGGCATGAGGGAGAGCAGGAGGCGCTCGTTCTCGGCCTGCTGCTCCTTCAGGAGGGTGGCCTTGACCTGCAGAGAACGCGACATGTCGTTGAAGGCGGCCCCGACATCCGCGAGCTCGTCGCTCGTGCCGGCGTCGACCTGCACGCCGACCTCACCAGAGGCGATGCGCCGGGCCGCGTCGCGCAGCCGTCGCAGCGGCCGCACGATGAAGCCGGCGATCACGAGCGAGAGCAGAGAGACGACGAGCACGATGATGGCCGAGGAGATCGCGAGATTGCGCGTGAAGTCGTCGATGGGCCGGAAGGCCTCCGCGCTGTCGATCTCCGCGACGATCACCCACCCGAGGCCCTCGATGTCGAGCGGGGCGAAGGCGGCGATCGTCTCCCTGCCCAGGTATCCCTGGCCGACGATGGTCGTGCCGGTCTCGCCCGCGCTGGCCTGCACGACCGCCTCGGTGTGCACCGGCTGGATGAGCAGGGTGCTCTGCTGCTCGACCGCATCCCGCGCCGCGTCGGGAGAGGTGCCCGCCCCGATCGCGGAGTCCGCGTACTCGTCCGGGTGCTCGATGAGGCCGCGGGAGAGCGAGCGCATGGTGCCGTCGCTGCCGACGATATAGGTCTCCCCGCTCACGCCGAGACCGCTCGAGGTCCAGTCGCCGCCGCCGGTCATGACCTGGTCGATGGCATCGATCGGCATCTCGATCGCGATCGCGCCGACGATCGTGCCGCCGACCGCGACGGGCGTGACCGCCCACGCCGCCGGAGTGCCGAGCGAGGGCGGGTACGCCGCGAAGTCGGTGAGCACGACGGTGTCGGCGACGTTCGCCGTCATCGCCTGGGCGTAGGCGTCCGCGAGGTTGGTGCGCTGCAGCGGCCCCTCATCGAGGTTCGCGCCGAGATCCACGCCCTTGTAGGCCGTGTAGACGATGTTGCCGTCCGTGTCGAGCAGCAGCACATCCTCGTACTGGAAGAGCTGCGTCATCCTGCGGAAGAAGTCGTGGTATTGCGCATGCGCGGACGACCACGCACTGCCGTCGCCCGCGTCGTCGACGGCGATCGACGCGGCGAAGTCGTCGTGCGGGATCGTGTAATGCAGCTTCAGGTAGCTCTCGGCCGGTGCCGTCGGCACGAAGGTCGAGGCATCGATGTCGTCGTTGCTGACGTCTGCGAGCCTCGGTCCGAAGGTGCCAGTGAAGTAGGCCTCGATCGCGGCGCGATCCTCGGCGGCGAGCTCGACGTCGTCGAGTTGCCGGAAGCCGATCGTGAACGCCTGCAGCGCCCGGCCGACGCTCTCGCCCCTGGCGTTGAGCAGCAGGGTGTTCTCGATCGAGTGGAACAGCCCCTGCACCTCACGAGCCCGCGAGTCGCGGACCTCCATGAGCCGGTCGAAGGCGGCCTCGCGCAGCGAGCCCTGCCCGTTGAGGTAGCCGATGAGCCCGACGACGACGCTGGAGCCCGCGCTCACGACGAGCAGCATGATGAGCAGGATCGAGCGGATGCTCAGCCCGGTACGCGAGTGCGCGTTCTCAAGCGCGATCGACCCCTCGGCGGGCGGCGGTGTCTGGCCGACGGTGGACACGGGACTCCTGGCTGCGACTGGGCGTGCTGTGGTTGCTTCACTTTAGCCACATGACCCTCGCCGCGACAGCCGCGGGCTGGACGTGCTCGCCGATCTAGTCGACCGGCGCTGCCGCCGAGGAGAACTGCTCGGTGAACAGCCGAGCGTAGACGCCGCCCGCCGCGACGAGTTCGTGGTGTGTGCCGCGCTCGATGATCCGGCCGGCCTCTACGACGAAGATCACGTCGGCGGCGAGGATCGTCGAGAGCCGGTGCGCCACGGCGATCGTCGTGCGGCCACGCGCGGCCTGGTCGATCGCGGTCTGCACGATGCGCTCCGAGACGGTGTCGAGCGCGCTGGTGGCCTCATCGAGGATGAGCACCGCGGGATCCTTGAGCAGCACCCGGGCGATCGCGATGCGCTGCTTCTCGCCGCCCGACAGCCGGTAGCCGCGCTCGCCGACCACCGTCTCGTAACCGTCCGGGAACGAGGTGATCGTCTCGTGGATGTTCGCGGCGCGCGCCGCGTTCTCGAGCTCCTGCTGGCTCGATCCGGGCTTCGCGTACCGCAGGTTCTCGGCGATGGTGGCATGGAACAGATACGTCTCCTGGCTGACGATGCCGATGTTGCGCACCAGGGAGTCCTGTTCGAGGTCGCGCACGTCGTCGCGGGCGAACAGCACCCGACCGCTCGAGGCCTCGTGCATGCGCGGGATGAGGTAGGAGATCGTCGTCTTGCCTGCGCCCGAGGGGCCGACGAAGGCCGCGAACCGTCCCGGCTCGATGCGGAAGCTCACGTCGTCGAGGGTCGGCCGCGTGCTCGCGGACGCGTCCGGGTAGCGGAAGGTGACGTGGTCGAACTCGACCTCGCCGAGGGCGTCGACCCGCACCGGACGCGCATCGGGCTTCTCGGTGATCGCCGGCACGAGGTCGAGGTACTCGAAGATGCGGGCGAAGAGCGCCGACGAGGTCTGCAGGTCCAGCGCAACCCGTAGCAGGCCCATGAGCGGGAACATGAGCCTGGCCTGCACGGTGGTGAAGGCGACGATCGTGCCGGCCGTGACATCCACCCCGCCGACGATGAGGTAGGCGGCGACGATGTAGATGATCGCGGGCACCACCGAGAGGAAGATGTTCACCATCGCGAAGAACCATTGGCCGCTCATCTGCTGGCGCACCTGCAGCGAGACCTGGTTCTCGTTCTCCGCCGCGTAGCGCCCGGTCTCCGAGGCCTGCCGGTTGAAGCTCTTGGCGAGCAGGATGCCGGAGACGCTCAGCGCCTCTTGCGTGATCGCGGTCATGTCGCTGAGGGACTCCTGCGTCTTGGTCGCGATGCGTGCTCGTACCTGCCCGACCTTGCGCTGCGCGATCACGAGCACGGGCAGCAGCACGACGGCGACGACGGTGAGCTGCCAGCTGAGCACCAGCATGCTCACGAATGCGGCGATGACCGTGACGGTGTTGCCGATGACACTGGAGATCGTGTTGCTGAGCACCCCCGCCACGCCGCCGACATCGTTCTGCAGCCGGGACTGGATGACGCCGGTCTTGGTGCGCGTGAAGAAGGCGAGCTCCATCGCCTGCAGGTGCCCGAAGAGCCGCACCCGCAGGGCACCCATGACCTTGTTGCCGACCGTGGCGGTCAGGTAGGTCTGCCACACGCCGAGCGCGGCCGAGGCGACCCAGAGCCCGATCATCATCAGCACGAGGCGGATGAGCACGGGCACGTCGGGGGTGCCGCCCGCCGGGAACAGCCCGAGGTCGAAGGCCTGCTTGGTCAAGAGCGGCGGCAGCACGCTCAGTCCCGCGCTGATGAGCACGAGGGTGATCGTGATGATGAGCGCGGTACGGTGCGGTGCGAACAGGTCGGCGATGCGCCTGAGCAGGTTCGGGATGCGCGGGGCGTCGGCATTGGCCGCCCGCTGAGCCCTGGCATCGCCGGTTCGTCCGCCCCTGCCCTGGCCGCCGCCGTGCATGCTCACGGTCGCGGCCTCCACCGGGGCGCAGAATTGCGGTCCCCGGGCGCGCTCACGGTGCTGATCCTGCCGCCTGGGATATATGTCATATGACAACGAATGTAGCACGACATCCGAATCCCGGGTGCGCGGCGGCCCGGCTACCCCTTCGTCGAGCCCGCGAGCAGGCCGCGCACGAAGTACCGCTGCAGGCTGAAGAACACGATGAGCGGCACGATGAGGGACACGAACGCCGCGGCGGTCAGGCGCTGCCACTCCTGCCCTCGCGAACCCGTGAGCTCGGCAAGTCGCTGCGTGAGCGGCGCGACATCCGCCGTGCCGCCCGAGAAGATGAGGGCGACGAGCAGGTCGTTCCACACCCACAGGAACTGGAAGATGCCGAAGGAGGCGATGGCCGGCAGGGCCAGCGGCAGCACGATCCTGAAGAACATCTGCCCGTGGCTCGCGCCGTCGACTCGCGCCGCCTCGATCACCTCGCGCGGGATCTCGGAGATGAAGTTGTGCAGCAGGAAGATCGCCAGCGGCAGCGCGAAGATCGTGTGCGCGATCCAGACCTGCAGGTAGGTACCCTCCGGCAGTGCCGGGATGATGGTCGCGCCGCCGATCACGATGCCGCGCGAGAAGATCTGCAGCAGCGGGATGAGCGCCATCTGCAGCGGCACGATCTGCAGCGCGAAGATGAAGATGAAGAGCGCGTTCGACCCCTTGAACGGGATCCACGCGAAGGCGTAGGCGGCCATCGAGGCGATCACCAGCGGGAACAGCGTCGCAGGGATCGTGATCGCGAGCGAGTTGACGAAGTACGAGCCCAATTGCGGCGCGGATACCGAGGCCGAGAACAGCACCTCCTGGTAATTCGCGAGGGTGAAACCGGGGTTCTGGAAGATCGTCCACCAGCCGGTGGTCTTGATCTGCTCCTCCGGCCGGAACGAGGAGACCAGGAGGCCGAACGTGGGCAGGGTCCACACCACCGCGATGATCAGGGAGACCGCCGTCGCGGTGCGCGAGGTGAGCCGGCGCTTGACGCGTCTGGTCTTCGTGCGACCCTCGGCGAGCCCGAAGGTATCGGTGACACGGCCGGCGCCGGCAACCGGCAGGTCGGCGGGTGCGACGCTCATCGGATCTCCTTCTGCTGGCGGAGCACGCGGATGTTGTAGACGACGATCGGCAGCACCATGAGAAACAGGATGAGGGCCAGCGCCGAGCCGCGACCCGCCTCGCCGGCACGGAATGCCTGCGTGTACATCTCGTTGGCGACGACGCTCGTGTTGTAGTTGCCGGCGGTCATGGTGCGCACGATGTCGAAGACCTTGAGGGTCGCGATCGTGATCGTCGTCACGACCACCACGAGCGAGCCCCGGATGCCCGGCAGCGTGACATTGCGGAAGCGCTGCCACGGGTTGGTGCCGTCGAGCTCGGCGGCCTCCAGCTGCTCGACGGGCACGCCCTTGATGGCGGCGGAGAGCACGACCATCGCGAAGCCGGTCTGGATCCAGATCATCACGATGATGAGGAAGAGGTTGTTGAGGGGCTCGTCCTGCAACCAGCGCACGGGCTCGCCGCCGAACCAGACCACGATCTGGTTCAGGAGGCCGATCTGCTCGTTGCCGGGGCCGCGGTACTCGTAGACGAAGCGCCAGATGATGCCGGCGCCGACGAAGCTGATGGCCAGCGGCATGAAGACGAGGGCCTTGTAGACGCGCTCGCCGCGGGACTTGTCGATGAAGACGGCGTAGGCGAGGCCGATCGTCGTCGAGAGCAGCGGCACGAGCACCACCCAGATCAGCGTGTTGCGCAGCGAGACGAGGCCGGCAGGCTGGGTGAAGGCCCAGACGAAGTTCTCAAGGCCGACGAAGTCGCCGCTCGGGTCGGCGAAGGCGCCGATGCTCGTGCGGATCGCCGGGTAGATGAGCCCGATGGCGAGCAGGATGACCGCGGGTGCGACGAAGGCGATGAGCTGCAGCACGTCTCGACCGCGCTTGGGCGCGCGATCCACGAGGAACAGGATGAGACCGACGACCGCGGCGAACACCGAGAGCGCGATCACCACCTGCAGGACCTTGTTGATGAGATCGGCGGTCGTCATCGGCGCACACCACCCCTTCGTCGTCGAATGAGTCGGCTCGGCAGCGGGGCCGCCCCGGAGGGACGACCCCGCGGTCGAGGTGTTGGTCGATCCTATTCAGGTGCTAGCTCGCGGGCCAGCTCGCCTCGATGTTGCCGACCGTCGTCTGGGTGTCCTGACCGCCGATCCAGGCGACGATCCCCTTCCAGAACGAATCCGAGCCGACCGCGCCGGGCATGAGGTCCGAGGCGTCGAACCGGAACGTGGTGTTCGGGTCCTGCAGGATCTCGATGGCCGAGGAGAGCAGCTCGCTCGAGGCGTTCGCCGGGTCGAGGCCCGTGTTGGCGCTGATCACGCCGCCCAGGCCGACCCGGATGTTCGCCCACTCGGCGGAGGACAGGAACGTCTGCACGGCCTGCGTCTCCGGGGTGTCGGTGAAGGCCGCGACGACCTCGCCGCCACCGGTGACGGCCGAAGCGCCGGCCTCGACGCCGGGGGTGATGAACGCCCAGATGTCGCCATCGGGCGCGACGGTCGTGCCCTCGGGCCAGAAGCTCGAGTAGAACGTCGCCTGATGGTGCATCGCACACTGGCCGTCGAGGATCGGGAGTCCGCCGTCGTTGAACGTGGTGTCGTTGATCGAACGGATGTCACCGAGGCCGCCGTTGACGTAGGCGTCGTCCTTGAGGATGTCGCCGACGGCGTCGAAGGCCTCGACGATGGCCGGGTCGTTGAACGGGATCTCGTGGCTGACCCACTGGTCGTAGACCTCGGGGCCGCTCAGGCGCAGGACCATGTCCTCGACCCAGTCGGTTCCGGGCCAACCGGTGGCCTCACCGGAGGCGAATCCGGCGCACCACGGCTTCATCGCGCCATCGGACGCGATCTGCGCGGTCAGGGCGTAGAGGTCATCGAGCGTCTCGGGCACGTCGTAGCCGGCGTCGCTGAACGTCGACGGGGAGTACCAGACGAAGCCCTTGACGCTCGCCATGAGCGGCGCCGCGTACTGCACGCCGTCGATCTGACCGTACCCTGCCCAGTCCTCGGACCAGTTGTTCACGATGTTGTCGAGCGTCTCCTGGGAGGGCTCGACGAGGTCGTCGGCGAAGCTCTGGAACAGGCCGGGCTGCGGGAAGATCGCGAGGTCGGGCGCCGTGCCGCCGTCGACGAGCACACGCACCTGGGCCTCGAACTCCTGGGTGCCCTGGTACTCGATGTTGATTCCCGTGCAGGCCTCGAAGTCGGCCCACGACTCGTTCAGGGCGTCTGCCTCGACCTCGATGATGGTGCCGTAGATGCTGACTTCGGCACCATCGAACGTGCCGTAGGACTCGTACGGCCCACAGTCGATGTCCGAGGTGTCTGCTGCCTGGTCTCCAACGCAAGCGGTGAGACCGAGGGCGATAACCCCGGCCGCTGCGATGGGGAGGAGCAGGCGGCGATGCGTCGTGATGCTCATAACTCTCCTCTTCGTTGAGGTCGCGATCCGGCCGGACGACCGGATCGGGTGGTGGAGGGTCGCAGATCGACCGTGAGGGCGGGCTGCGCCTCTCACGCTAAGCCAAGCCGACGGTCATTGCAAGCGCTTGCGGAAATCGTTCGCGTGAACGACGAAGCCCCGGTCACCATGGGTGCCGGGGCTTGTCGAACCACGCTGTCTACCGTGTGGGCCACCCTCCGGCGGCTCGACGCGCGCTCGGGTAGCGCGTCCTGCTCGACCGTGCGGTAACCGGCCAGACGCAGGGTAAGAGCGCCAGGACGGGGCCACGCGTAACGCGGATGGGACGGGTGTCACGCGTACCGGGGTCCCGCGTGAACGACCCCCATTATGGTGTCGGCGATCGCGCCTTGTAAAGGCCCGGATCGACGACGAAGGGCGCCGCCCCACTGGGAGCGACGCCCTTCGGGAGCAGTCGGGGACTACTTGAGGGTGATGGTCGCGCCGGCCTCTTCGAGCAATGCCTTGGCCTTCTCGGCGGTCTCCTTGTTCGCGCCCTCGAGCACGGTGCTGGGGGCGCCGTCGACGAGGGCCTTCGCCTCGCCGAGACCGAGGCTCGTGAGGGTGCGCACCTCCTTGATGACCTGGATCTTCTTCTCGCCGGCGGACTCGAGCACGACGTCGAACGAGTCCTTCTCCTCGACCTCTTCGGCCGCGGCGCCTGCCCCACCGGCGGCCGGCGCGGCAGCGACGGCGACGGGAGCGGCGGCGGTGACCTCGAAGGTCTCCTCGAACTTCTTGACGAAGTCGCTGAGCTCGATGAGCGTCAGCTCCTTGAACGCCTCGATGAGCTGGTCAGCGGTCAGCTTTGCCATGATGTTTCTCCTCTTGCTCTTTCAGGTTTTCTGCCGCGCAGTGCGCGACCGGGGTCGTGTGCTGCGCCTACTGCGCAGACGACTGCTTCTGCCGCAGCGCGTCGGCCGCGCGAGCGGCCTGGGCGAGCGGTGCGTTGAACAGGTACGCCGCACCGAACAGCGAGGCCTTGGCTGCTCCCGCGAACTTCGCGAGGAGCACCTCCCTGGACTCGAGGTCGGCGAGCTTACTGACCTCCGTGGCCGAGAGCGGGTTACCGTCGAAGTACCCGTTCTTGACGACCAGCAGAGGGTTCGCCTTGGCGAAGTCACGCAACGTCTTCGCGACGGCGACCGTGTCACCGTGCACGAAGGCGATCGCGGACGGCCCGACCAGGTCATCGTCGAATGACGTGATCCCTGCCGCGTTGGCCGCGATCTTCGTGAGCGTGTTCTTCACCACGGCGTACGTCGCGTCGGCCTTCATCGACTGCCGCAGCTGCTTGAGCTGGACAACCGTGAGGCCGCGATACTCGGTGAGCAGGACCGCGTTCGAACTGCGGAACTTCTCCGTCAGTTCGGCGATCGATGCTTCCTTGTTCGCCATGGTGCTCCCTACATCGTGGTTGGACGCCATCCACCACCGGGGCAATGAGAAGAGCCCCGGCGCA